>NZ_JABWDK010000020.1:0-38066 GCF_013361255.1 Faecalibacillus sp. H12
ATGAACACTGAATGATTATTAGTATCAAGTTCCATAGCAATATCCTTTCTAAAATTAAGTACGACTGAACGTCTTTTATACTTATAATGTATCACAGCTGCACGTCTAAAACAACATCTATTATAAAAACTATAAAAGGAGCTAGATCCCTCCCTACGCTTCGCTTAGAGGAAGGGGATTGCGCTCCTATTTTTGTTCAACCCTATTCATAAGATCTTAAAGATAAAGATCTTACTATTTGGATGTTTACCAATGAAAATAGTGTAGATGCTGTCTATGGTTCATTAGGTGAAGCTAGATGGTCTATGGAATGTGATGAAAATGGAAATGTCCTTTCTATTTGGTGGAATGAAGGAACTTGTCATTTAATGGGCTATGACTACGATAAAGAATACTTTCAAACATTACCTCCATTTACCCATCTTCACGATAAGATTCAACAATTGAGATAAAAGAGGTATCTGGACGACCGCTATTATTTTTTACAACTTTTACAAACATAACATCACCATCCTATACTACAAATATATAATAAATATATTTAAATTAAAAGTAATAAGATTATATACCCTATACTACACAAAAAGAAATATTTGATACTATTATAAAAAAAGGATAAAAATAAAAAGACATGAACCTAAGATTATATCTTAAGTTCATGCCATTTGGAGATTAACTCTCCTTTTTATAATGTATTTTCTGATGGGTAAAAGGATGAATAAAACTAATTTCAACACTATCCAAATAAAACAATTGATCTTCATTTGACCCATAAAGAAGATCTCCCACTAAAGGGTGACCAATAGAAGCCATATGTACTCTAATTTGATGGGTTCTTCCCGTTACTAATTTGCATTCTACAAGTGTTTGATTATTTTTATGCATTAAAGATTTATAATACGTCTTAGCATACTTACCATGATCATCAACAATTCTTTTAATAGAATCATTACTTTTTAAAATAGGCCGCTCAATAACGCCTTCCCCTTCTAAAATTCCTTCAACTAAACAATGATAAACACGTTCTACTTGTTTAATATCTTTAGAAAGCAATGCATGAGCTTGTGATGTTTTAGCAACCAACATATATCCTGATGTTTCTTTATCTAAACGATTTACTAAATGAATTGTACTTTTTAAACCAATTTGTTGATAGTAATACATTAAAGCATGACATAAAGTATGGCTTTGATATCTTTTAGTAGGAATACAAGGCAGTTGGCTTTCTTTATCAATGATTATATAATAGTCATCTTCATAAATGATTTTTAAAGGAATATTTTCTGGTTGAATATTTGAGTTTTCTATTGGAAAAATAATTTCTAAACAGTCTCCTTTTTGAAGTAAACATCTTACTGTTTGACTTTTTCCATTGACTAAGAAATCACCTTCCCTTTTAATCCTTTTAATCATTGCTTGACTAATTGGTAATTCTTTCAAATAATCTCTTAATAAAATCGTTTGTTCAATTTGATAACTCATGAATTAATAAATGCCCTTCTTACTCTTTTAATAAAAGACATTTCTTTATATTCAATAAAACGAACATACTTACGCCCAATCGTAATCTCAATATTTTCAACATCCTCTAATTCTAAATGAATATGGTCGATCCCAATCAAAGAATGATTAAAATGATTTCCAACTAATTTAATTGTTTGACTTTCATCTAAAATCAAACTTGAACCTAAAGAACGATATGCATTATGATGAATTCCTGCAACTTCTGTAAGTTGCATCAAAGGAATACCTGGATAAATGATAGAACCACCTAAAGATTTATTATAAGCAGTCGATCCAGAAGGAGTTGAAACACATAAACCATTCCCTCTAAAAACTTCTAATAAAACATTACCAATATACACATGAATAACCTGTGCTTGTAACCCTTGATCTAATCTTAATTCATTTAAAGCATAATATGTTTGAAAAGAGTCTTTTTTATTAATTTTAATTTCTAACATATATCTTTTCATCGTCTTAAATTGTCTAGAAGCCACATCTTTTATAAATTGATCCACTTCATCAACTTGGTAATCTGTATAAAATCCTAAAGTTCCTGTATGTATACCTACAAAACAACAATCAACATTTAAATATTGATGTACAGCTTCTAAAATAGTTCCATCTCCTCCAATTGAAATAACAAGATCTGGATTTTTTTCATCATAAATAAAAAAGTTTTGTAAACTTTCTTTAATTTTCAAAGCTGTTTTTTTAGAAAGATCATCATTTCTAACCATTAATGCATATTTCATCTTTCTTCCCTCCATATAGATGTATTATAATATATCTAGAGCATTTAAGCAAAGAGGTATCATATGGAACATTTAGAAATTGAATTTAAAATGTTATTAAAAGAAAATATATTTAAAAAAATATTATCTGATTATAAAAATCAAATCAAAGACAGTTATCAACAAACCAATTATTATCTTTTTCATCCTCTATTGGAAAAGAAAAAATACTCACTCAGAATTAGAGAAAAAAAAGGTCATTACGAACTCACATTGAAAAGACCTTCAACTATTGGTCTGAATGAATTAAATATAGATATTAATAAAGAAATTAAAGATGCTATTTTTAATCATCAACATATCAATAATGAAATCTTTGATATTTTAGAAAAAGAAAATATTTATATCAAAGATTTAACATGTGGATATTATTTAAAAACAACACGTCATGATATTATTTTACCCGATGGTGTTTTATCCTTAGATGAAAATGAATATAACCATCATCATGATTATGAAATAGAATTTGAAGTGGAGGATTATGATCAAGGACTTCAAGCATTCAAAAAAATCATTCAACCTTATCATTTAGAATATAAACAAAACTGTTTAAGTAAAATCAAACGAATGTTAGAAACATTAAAAAACGAATAAGTCACATACTTATTCGTTTTATATTTCATAGCTTTCCATAAACACACTTAAAGAAACCGGCCTACCATAATAGAATCCTTGAATATAATCTGGCTTTAATAACATAATACGTTCAAGTTCTTCCTTTTCTTCTATTCCTTCAATACAAATCTTAACACCTACGCTATGAGCCATATCCACCATATGTTTTAGCAACATATTTTCATACTCATTTGAAAGTGCATTTTTCATCAATGTTCGATCTATTTTTATATAATCTGGTTTTAAATTATAAAGATAGTGGAAATTAGAATATCCTGTTCCAAAATCATCTAAAGCAAGTAAGATATTTTCTTTCTTTAAACCATTACAAAAATCAATAAAGTTTTTATTAGATTCAATAAAACCACTTTCTGTAAGTTCTATAACCAATTGATTATTTTCTATTTTATAATTTTTTATAATATTTAAAATATCATTTAATGCTGGTGTTTTTAACACTTGAACATAAGACATATTAATTTGTACTTTAATATTTGAAAACATACTTACAGCTTTTAATGCTTGATCTAAAACCCATCTACCTACAGGAATAATCAAATCACTTTCCTCTAATAATGGAATAAATTCTAGTGGTGAAATTTTACCAAATTCATCACATTCAAATCTAAGCAATGCTTCCATACTATGAATCTTTTCTGTTTTCATATCAATAATTGGCTGAAAATAAACTTCAAATCCTTTAAATTGTTGGTTAACTGCTTTATGTAATTCTTTTGTTAATTTATTTTTTCTTAAAAATTCTTGATAATCTTCCTGCTTAAAAATCGTATATGTATTTTTTCCATTTGTTTTCGATTGATTTAAAGCAAATTCTGTCCATTGCATAATAGAATTATAACTTTTATTAGGATAATCATGAAAATCTAGAATACCTGCAGAAATCGTTAAATAAATATCATAATTAATAGATTCTACATAACATGTAATACTTCTACGTATTGCATTATAAAGAGCTCTTGCATCTTCTTTACTGCCAACAACATCCATCACAATAAATTCATCAGCGACAATCCTATAAAGTTGTTGATTTTTAGTTAATAACTTTTTAATACAATTTCCAACTTGTTTTAAAACAACATCACCATATTTTACACCGAAATTTTCATTAATATTTTTAAAATCATCAATATCAATTCTTAAAATAAAACCCTGTGTAATATCTTCATTAATAGGATAAATAAAATTTTTAAAACTCATTTCTCCTAATAACCCACTATCATTATCAGCAACTTGTCTTTTACCAATTTCATTAATACAGCCAATAATATATTTAACATTCCCATCATAATCCTTAATCGATTTACTTCGACAATTGATCCAAATAGGAATACCGTCTTTTCCAATCCAACGATATTGTAAATCATGAAAATTTTTCTTTCCCGAAACCAACTGATTCATATCTGATAATAACATTTCTAGATCATCTTCATATACAAATTTTTTATGTGCTGGTAAAGAATCACTAAATTCATAGCTTGGAATATTAAATCTTTTCATAGCATGTGGTGAGATAAAATATATGTCTTTATCAAGATCCATTACAAATAAATAATCATCAATACATTGATCTAAAATAAGTATAATTTCTTTATACGTCTTTATAGCCTTTGCATCTAATCTATCCATAAATACCCCTTCTTTTTATACTAGTAATAATAATTATAACGATTTTTCTTTTTTAAAAAAGCATTTACAATTAATAAAATAATACCTACAAAGAAATAACTAGCTCCACATATATACATATATTTAATAGAAGTTAACTGAATTGTCATCGTAGAAGATGCCATTGCTGTTAATCCTAAAATTATCGTAAAAGAAATCAAGAATGTCATAATTCCACAAACCATATAACTTACTGATAAACATTTTGTAATCAATCTCTCTTGAACTGAAATTAAAATAAGATAAGCTGTAGAAATAACTAATAAAATAGCACTCACAATAATATGTGTAGAATTTTTAAAGCTATATACTTTCTTTACAATCTTATATGTTTCTCCAGATTGTTCCATCGTATTTTCTACTCGACTTAATACTTTATCTTGTAAACCTTGTAAATCCATTTGATTGATAGCTTGATCATAAAGTGTTGTAAACGTTTCTTCATTTATTGAAGGATTCAAAATAGAATATACCTCATTTTTTTTATCTTCTAAAACTTGCTTTAATAAAGTTTCATCTAGAGTAGATGATTGATTATTTAAAACAGTATCAATATATTCATTAACAAGTTCTTGCGTTTTTTCATCTTGTTGTAAAGAAGAAACAAGTGCTTGACTTTGGCTTTCATCCATATTCATCATACTTAAAACATTTTGACAAGTATCTTCTAAAGCATTTGTTACAGCTGTTGATTTAACAACTGTTGGTACCATATCATTAATAATCAAATGATTCATAAATAATGAAATTGCTAGATAAAAACATGAACAAATTAAAACAAGTGTCATTATAACTTTTAATATTTTTTTCATATTGTCTCCTAAAAAAGAATCCATCTATTGACTTGATTCCTTTTCTCTATCCCTTTCATATTCTTTTTTAAAATTCAAACAATCTTTATTGCTGAATTGTGGACAACGATCCATATCATGACATTCAGCTAACTTTCTAAGTTCTTTAGGAATAAAGACTCTTATTTCTTCAGAATTGTAACCAACTTGAAATCTTCTTTCATCAATCATAATTGGTCTTTTTAAAACTGATGGATTTTCCTGTATAAACTTAATTAAATCATTGATTTTCATTGAATCAATATCAATATCATTTTCTTTAATAATTTTGCTTCTTTTGGAAATAATATCATCCGTACCATTTTCACTACGTTCTAATAATTCTCGAAGTTCTGATTCTTTTAATAAAGTAGAAAAAATATTTTTTTCTACATAAGGTATTTGATTTTCATTTAACCAAGATTTTACTTTTCTACAAGAAGCACAACTTGGGGCGGTATATATACGTATCATACAATCACTCCTTTGTAAATAATTATACAACAATTTTAAACTTTGTATATCTTTTTTTAAATATCTTGATTTTTATAGATGAGCTCATTATAATGTTTTTAAAGACTTTGAAGGAACATAAGTAAATTATATTAAATGTTATAGAAAGCTTATGGTTGATGGAAATAAGCCATTGATATAATAGAAATTGGGGTTCTGGAGTTACAAAAGGCACGAGTCTTTTGTCGCTAATCGCGTTAAGATCAAGAGCGTATATTTTATACGAATTAAGGTGGTACCGCGTTTATAACGTCCTTTTTTAAGGACGTTTTTTATTTTAAGGAGGAAAATTTATGAAAAGAATGTTGAGTGGCATCAAGCCAACAGGAAGAGTAACTTTAGGAAATTATATAGGAGCTATTAAACCTTTTGTTTCTTATCAAGATGAATATGAAATGATTGTTTTTGTTGCTAACTTACACAGTATGACAATTTATCAAGAACCAAAGAATTTAAGAAAAAATACAAAAGATTTGATTTCTTTATATTTAGCAGCTGGATTAGATCCTAAAAAAGTCACATTATTTTTACAATCTGATGTTTTAGAACATGCTCAACTTGGTTGGTATTTAGGATGTATGGTGTCAATGGGTGAATTATCACGTATGACTCAATATAAAGATAAAGCAAGCAAACTTAAAAAAGATGAATCTATTGGAGCTGGTATTTTTAATTATCCTTCATTAATGAATGCTGATATTTTACTTTATGATCCAGATTATGTACCAGTTGGTGAAGATCAAAAACAACATTGTGAACTTGCTAGAGATATTGCTGAAAGATTTAATAATCGTTATAGTGAAACTTTCAAATTACCTGAACCACTTGTTCCAAAAGTAGGTGGACGTATTATGGACTTACAAAATCCTACAAAGAAAATGTCTAAATCTGATGAAACAGGTAAAGGATGTATTTATATTTTAGATGATATTAATGTTTCTAAAAAGAAAATCATGTCTGCTGTCACTGATAGTGATAACGCTATTTACTATGATGTTAAAAATAAACCTGGTATTTCAAACTTACTTACTATTTATTCTATTTTAAGTGGTGAATCTATTGATGCACTTGTAGAACGTTATCAAGGTGTTGGTTATGGTCAATTTAAAAAAGATCTAGCTGAAGTTGTAGGTAATGAATTACAAAAAATCCATGATAAATATAATGAAATCAATCAAGGTAACTATATCGATACAATTTTAAATGAAGGTGCTGATAAAGCACGTTATATGGCAAGAAAAAAACTTGCGAAAGTTGAAAGAAAAATAGGAATTACAATTAAGAAATAAGCATTGCTTATTTCTTTTTGTATTCCTTTTTAGTAAATTCATAGAATAGAATTTCATGTATAAATGTATAGCCCTTAGCTATTTTATTTTTTAAATGATTATATTTTTGGATACTTTGTGCATCTTCGATATTTAGCTGTCTACATAACATCAAAAAATCATCATAATTTTCCATATAAAGTTCATCAATTCTTTGTTCAATAAATTGCTTTTTTAACCTTTCCTCTCTTGTTAGACCATATTCTTTCATTTCTCCTTCATCATACATTTGATAATGAATATTAGACAGTTCTAAAGCAGCAATCTTTTTATTCATTTTATCACGATCACAAAAATCAAAAACACTTCGATAACAAAGCTTTCCTTGATCATCTGTTTCAATCGCTAAAGCATAATGACCATCTCCTATTGCAAATACTTTTTGACACAACTTTTGATCAAAAATGTGTAAACATCCATAAATAAAATCATGGAGTGTTTTTTGATCTACTTTAAAACATGAAAGTGTTGAAATGATTTCGATATCATCACCATTTGACCATTCATATGGCTCTAATAGTTCTTCATCTTCTTTAACCCAATTAACAATCATTTTCTTCCTCCTTTTTCTTTATTATATGTCATCTCCATTAAAAAAATGTTTTTGTATATTTTTATAATATTTTCATATATAATGGGTGACGAGGTGAAATTATGAGTTTAATTAAAGATATTATTGTCTATGCAATCTTAGGTGCTATTCAAGGTTTTAGTGAACCTATTCCTATTTCAAGTAGTGGACATTTAGTTTTATTCCAAAGTATTTTTGAAAAACTTGGTTTAATGGTTCCACAAATGAATGATGTTACTTTTGAAGTTATTGTTAATACTGGTTCACTCATTGCTATCATGTTTTATTATCGCCAAGATATTATTCGTCTAATCAAATCCTTTTTCGGGTATATTGCTAAACCTCAAGAAAGAGATGAGCTATTACCTGATTTTAGATTTTGTATGTTATTAATTGTTGCTACAATTCCTGCAGCAATTGGTGGTGTTCTTTTTAATGATTATATTGAACATGCTTTCTCTAATCCTAAATTAGTAGGTTGTTGTTTACTTTTAACTTCTTGTTTTTTAATGCTTATTCACAAATTTGGATATAAAGGAAAAAGAACAACAAAAAGCATGAATTTATGGGATGCATTAAGAATGGGATTTTTCCAATTACTTGCTTTACTTCCTGGGGTTTCTCGTAGTGGATCAACACTTACTGGTGGGATGCTTGGTGGTCTTGATCAAAAAGCAGCAAGAGATTTCTCTTTCTTTATGTTTATGCCTGTCAGCTTTGGAGCAATCATTTTAAAACTTAAACATTTTTTAACAAGTTCAACTGTCGCTGCATTATGGCTTCCTTATTTAATTAGTTTTATTATCAGTGGTGTTGTTACTTATTTAGCACTTAATTTATTGTTTAGTATTTTAAATAAAAGAAAATTGAATTATTTTTCTTACTATTGTTTTGTAGTAGGTATTATTGCAATTCTTTTCTTATAATATACAAAAAAGAGATTTCAAAAACGAAATCTCTTTTTTAATTATTTTTTAGCGATAACTTCTACTTCAATTAAAGCTCCTTTAGGAAGTTTAGCAACTTCTACAGCAGATCTTGCTGGATAAGGTTCTACAAAATATTCAGCATAAATACCATTTACTGTTGTAAAATCATCCATGTTATCTAAAAAGACAGTTGTTTTAACAACATTTGAAAATGATAATCCTTGGCTTTCTAATAATCCTTTCACATTTTTTAAAGCTTGATGAGCTTGTGCTTCGATTCCTTCTGGCATTTCACCTGTACTTGGTACTAGAGGAATTTGTCCTGAGAAAAAATACATATCCCCTACTTGTATTCCTTGACTATATGGACCAATAGCTCCTGGAGCTTGATCTGTTTTCACTACATTTTTCATTTTTTAATCCTCCTTGCCATATAATTATAACAAACTCTTCATATATTAAAATGATAAAGTTGTATTTTTTTTATGAAAAAGTATAATTATTGAAAAGGATGTGTTTTTATGAAATATGGATTAGTTTTATCAGGTGGCGGTTCTAAAGGAGCTTATGAATCAGGATGCATGAAAGCATTACAAGAATTAGGATATCATTTTGATATTGTTACTGGTACGTCTATTGGTGCTTTAAATGGGCTACTTGTAGCTCAAGAAGATTATCAAAAGCTTTATGAATTATGGGATACTTTATCATTAGAAAAGGTTTTAAAGCATCCTATTCAATTTGATTTTTCAATTGAAAATCTAATGAACAATTCTTCTAATATAGGTCCTTTTTTAAAGTCCTATCTTGATAAAAAAGGTGCTGATATTGAACCACTTGTTCAATTAATTAAAGGTCTTTATAATGGCAAAAAAGCGAAAAGTTCACCCATCAAATATGGTTTATGCACTGTTGCTTTTCCTTCTATGAAACCATTAGAAATCACAGTAGATGATATGAGCGAAGATAACATTGTAGAATATGCTATTGCTTCAGCCTCATGTTTTCCTGCATTTCCTATTCATTATATAGATAAGCAAGGATATATTGATGGCGGATATTATGATAATTTACCTATCTCTCTTGCTTTAAAAATGGGAGCACAAAAAATTATTGCAATTGAACTCAATCAAGAAGCGACCCATCCCTATTTATTACATCGTGAAAATATCACTTTTATTAGACCGTCTAAGCATTTAGGTGGCTTTCTTGATTTTAATCGAGAGCTATTGGATCAAAGAATACGCTTAGGTTATCTTGATACTTTAAAAACATTTAAAAAATTAAAAGGGCATCGTTTTGCTTTTTATCCTGAAGAAAATATTCAAGAAATAGCTTTATCTTTTCATAATCAAATTTTAAACTATGAAAATCAATACAATCATCATTTACTTACAATTTCAGATGAAACACCTATTCTTGATTTATTAAAAGAAAATACGTATTTAGATTACTTAAAATTAGAAGATTATTTTATCTTAGGTTTAGAACTTTATATGAGTGAACATGATTACGATGATTTAAAGGTTTATCATTTTAAAGATATTATTCAAGACATCAAAAATCAAATTAAACCTGATTTAAGAGAAATAGAAAGAATTGATTTTAAAAATATCGCCCAATCTTTTAAAGATCTCACAAATCATCAAATTCTTAAAAATTACTTATCTTATTTTATAAATAAAAAAGAAGAACATTTAAATTATGAAAATCTTTTCTTAAAAGAATTTGTCCTAGCGATGTTTATTACTTGTGTCTTAAGCTATGAAGTCTCATAGCTTTTTTGACATCCGTATTGTTTTTCTATAAACTAGTACTGATAGAAAGTTGGAATATTATGAAAAATATATTAAAAATCATTTTATGTGTTCTTGTTTGTTACATAGCAATCGGACTTGGCTGGATGACAAAAGACATCATTATTCATGAAAACGGTAAAGATGGAATTGCTATCTTAGGATACCATGGTGTCGTAAGTGAACAAGAAAAAAAAGAAAACTATGCATCAAATCCTTATTTTATGTCTATAAGTGAATTTGAAAAACAAATGAAATATTTAGCGGATAATAATTATCAATGTCTATCCATGGAAGATGTTGAAGCCTATTATCACAGAAAAAAAGAAGTATCTAAAAAAGCTGTATGTTTAACTTTTGATGATGGATATAAAAACTTTAACACTATTGTTAAACCTATTATAAAAAAATATAATTTGCAAGCTACAAACTTTGTCATTGGTTATAAAACCAAAACCAATAATCCACTTTACTTACAAACAAATGATTTGAAAAATGATCAATATGTTGAATACTACAGTCATTCTTATGATATGCACCATATTGGCCATTTACCCTATAAAAAGAAAATAGAAACCATGACAACAAATGAAATAAAAAAAGACTTTGAAAAAAACAAAGGCCTTGTTTCAACAGATTACTTTGCCTTTCCATATGGTGTCAGTTGTCAAAATGCACAAGATTATCTCAAATCGAGTTCTGTTAAACTAGCCTTTAGTTACAATCAAAATAGACATATGACATGCAATGATAAACAATACTTGCTTCCACGTTATCTTATGTTTTCTAATATGCCCTTCCCCCTATTTAAATGGTGGATAGAATAAAAGAACTATACGAATGAATCGTATAGCTCTTTTAATTGATAATTTTTAAAACATCTTCTTCACTATTGATGTTAAAGATATTTAATGCAAGAACATTTAATTTTTCTAACGATATATTTGTAAATTGTTTTTCTAAAGAACTTGATAAAGTCCCTAATTTCACTTTAAGCAGTTCTTTTAAAGTATTGAGTTTTTCTTCATCTCTCATTCTTTGAAATAATTGATCCATTGCCTTACACATATTGATTTCATTTCCTTCTGGTAAGTCTTCTCTTCTAATATTTGTATGCGTAAATGTCCCCGCCATCATGAAGCTTTCTGTTTCAATTTTACGATTTTCTCTCAATCCATCATAACTTCCTGCAAACATACTTTGACTAATTTCTACGACATCTCTTAATCTTCGATTCATAAGCTTTCTTGCATCCATTGTTTTAAGGTCGACAACAGGTAGTCTCCAATCATTGATATTAGGTTCCATCTCTGATGGTATACTTTTCAATGTTTCTGGCAAGTTCCATTCTTCATCTCCCGTATAGAACACAAAACTTCCTATTGGATAGACTTCTTTTTTACTTTCAACTTGATTGATATAAGTCGTCGCATCATAGTTGAGTATGCGAAAAATCATATTTTTATCAAAAGTGCTTTGGTGTTCAACTCCAATAATCACATAATCTCCATGAATACCTGCTTTTCTTACGACATCCCGATATCTTTTGATTTCTGTTGGATCATCTACATTTCCTATCAAGGTCAACAGATCATTTTATCTTCTTTTTTCCTTCTTTCAATGGACAAATAGTCCAAAAAAAGAAGTCCCTTAGGACTTCTTGAAATACCTTTGTCAAGTTTTATTTAATCACTCTTACATTAATAATTCCTTCAGCTGCTTCGATACGTTCAATAATATCTTGACGTACATCATCATTTGTATCAATTAATGTATAAGCATAATCCCCACGAGAACGGTTCACCATATTTTCTATATTTAAGTTGTGATCAGCAAATAATTTAGAAATACGTGCCAAGATATTTGGCATATTTTTATTGGTAATACATAGTCTTACTTTTGATTCTCTTGGTTGATTAACAGCTGGGAAATTCACAGAATTTTTAATATTTCCATTTTCTAAGAAATCTTTTAATTCTTGAACAGCCATTTTCGCACAGTTATCTTCACTTTCAGGAGTAGAAGCTCCTAAGTGAGGTAATACAATAATATTATCTTTTCCAATTAATTCTTGTGAAGCAAAATCAGTTATATATTTACTTAATTTACCTGATTCAACTGCTTCTAATAAATCCTCGTTTACAACTAAGTCCCCTCTAGCAAAGTTCAATAAACGTGCTCCGTCTTTCATTAATGCAAACTTTTCTTTATTTAACATACCCTTTGTATCTTTAGTACTTGGTACATGGACAGTAATGTAGTCACATGTTTTAAATATTTCATCCATATCTTTTGCTTGACGTACATGTTTTGATAAAGCCCAAGCAGAATTGACAGACATAAATGGATCATATCCATAAACTTCCATTCCTAGTTTATTAGCTGCATTTGCAACTAAAACTCCAATAGCACCTAAACCAATGACCCCTAATTTTTTACCTTCGATTTCAGGTCCTACAAAGTTTGATTTCCCTTTTTCTGCTGTCTTTCCTACATTTTCATCATCCTTTAAAGTATTGACCCATTCAATACTTTCAACGATCTTACGACTTGATAAAAATAAAGCACATAAAACAAGTTCTTTTACCGCATTCGCATTTGCCCCCGGTGTATTAAAAACAACAATTCCTTTTTCTGAACATTTTTCAACAGGAATGTTATTGACCCCCGCACCAGCTCTCGCAATCGCTTTAACATTTTTTGTAAATTCATATTCATGTAAAGATGCACTTCTAAGTAAAATAGCATCTTCATTTTCTAACGTTTCCCCATATTCATAATCTTCATTAAAATAATCCAATCCTACTGAAGATATTTTATTCATCAATTTAACCTTATACATACTTGACTCCTTATCGATTATTTTCTTCAAATTCTTTCATAAATGCGACAAGTTTTTCAACACCTTCATATGGCATTGCATTGTAAATAGAAGCACGAATTCCCCCTACAGAACGATGACCTTTTAAATTTGTCATGCCTGCTTCGATACTTTCTTTAACAAACTTCGCATCTAAATCTTTATTTGGTGTTGTAAAAGTCACATTCATAAGTGATCTATTTTCTTTATCACTATGTGCTTTATAGAAAGTCGATTGATCTAAATAGTCATAAACTAATTTAGCTTTCTTTTCATTTCTTTCTTTCATAACTTCTAATCCACCTAAAGAATCAATCCATTCAAGAACAAGTCCTAAAACATAAATTGCATAAGCTGGTGGTGTGTTATACATTGAATCATTTTTGATCATCAATTTATAATCTAATAAAACAGGTGTTGTTTTGGCAACATCTTGAAGTAAATCTTCACGAATAATTGCTACTCCTAATCCAGCAATTCCCATGTTCTTTTGAGCACCCGCATAAATCATCCCATATTTACTTACATCTACTGGTTTTGATAAAATATTAGATGACATATCCGCAATAATTGGTACCCCATTTGTTTCAGGTACATATTTCCATTCTGTTCCATAAATTGTGTTATTAGCACAGATGTGTAAATAAGATGCATCTTTAGATAAATCTAATTCATCTTGTGTTGGAATATGTTTAAAATCATTGCTACTACCATCATAAACAATATGAATATCCCCATATTTTTTTGCTTCTGTAGCTGCTTTTTTACTAAAAGCACCTGTAATCGCATAATCAGCTTTCCCATTCTTTAAAAGATTTAAAGGAACCATTGAAAATTGTTGAGTTGCTCCCCCTTGAATAAAAACAATTTTATAATTTTCAGGAACATTCATCACTTTCTTTAATAATCCTTTTGTTTTTTCAAAGATATCTAAGTAGGAAGAGGATCTATGACTCATCTCCATTACAGACATACCACTGCCTTCATAATTCAACATTTGTTTTGCTGCTTTTTCAAGTACAGTAACAGGCAACATTGAAGGACCTGCTGAGAAATTGTAAACTCTTTTTTCGGTCATATATAAAACCTTCCTTTCTTATTTGTATTGCTAACATTATATTGTATACAATTTTGTTTGTCTAGTGATATTGTATAAATTCATACAATTTATAATTTGTTATCAAATAGATAAAAAATTATAAATAAAAAGACAGATTACTCTGCCTTATATATATGCCAAACAAAAAGAATCATGCCAATCATTAAAGATACCATTGCCACAATCAAATAAGAATCAATACTTATAGATGAAATAGGAATATTTAACATCTTAATATAAAAAGATTTTGATATTTCAATTAATCCTATCATCATATAATCAATCAAGGCTTTTACTAAAAGAACTATTGAAAAAGCCAAAGAAAAACTTGATTTATTTAAATTATATAATCTAAAAAAACATAATAATATCCACAATAAAATAATTATTCTAAAAAATATTGATTGCAACGGTGTACAAAGGGAACATAATAAAAAACTTAATAATGGACTGCCAATCTTACACAAAGTACCGCCCAAACGAGACTACGGGCGGTATTTTTGTATCATGGCGGAGAAAGGAGGAACTTCCCACGGGGGCTTGACTGAAAAGTTGAGCCCCTTTTTTCATGCCCAAAAACAGGAGGTAAATGCTTATGGCAGATGATAAAACCACAAAAACGCCGGAACAGCCGGTAACGGATAGCGGGCCGGGCAAGGAAACGCCTCCCGCTCCCCCAAAAGAGCCGGAGAAGGTTTCCGTTTCCTCGGAGCCGGAAAAAAAGACGGAACCAGAGGTAAAGAACCCACAGGTTTCTGTCTATAACTTCGCTGAAATTATGAAGGAAAAGAAAGCCGAGAAACGGGCGGCAGCTCCCGGCGGAGAAAAGCCTGACCCGGCAAAAGCGGAGAAACCGGAAAAGCAGCCGGAGGCTCCGAAGAAAGCGGAGGAAAAACCCAAAGAGCCGGAACAGCCGAAGCGCCGGGGCCGTCCCCCGAAAGCAGATAAGGACAAGGCCGCAGCCCCGAAGTCCAAAGCCCCCGCACAGAAACCGGAAAAGACGGTCAAAAAGGAGCCGGAGAAAAAAACGGCTCCAACGGTGCAGACCGCTCCCACTCCGAAGGAACCTGAAAAGCCGCAGGATGCACCACGCCGGGGCAAGGAGCAGATCGTCTATATCAAGCTGAATGAACTCCACGCCTTCAAGAACCATCCCTTTGAGGTTCGGGATGATGAAGAAATGCGGGCTATGGTGTCCAGCGTCAAGGACAAGGGCGTTACCCAGCCCGCTATCGTCCGTCCCCGTGAGGATGGCGGCTATGAGATCGTGTCCGGCCACCGCCGCCAGAAAGCCAGTGAGCTTGCCGGATATGCGGATATGCCCTGTATCGTCCGAAACCTGACAGACGATGAAGCCATCACCCAGATGGTCGAGGACAATCTGAACCAGCGTGAAGAAATCCTCCCCAGTGAGCGGGCCAAAGCCTTAAAAATGCAGCTTGAAGCTATCAAGCACCAGGGCTCCCGCACTTCGGGCCAGATTGACCCGAAGGACGCAGGTAAACGCTCCAACGAGATCGTGGCCGAGCGCAATAAGATGGCGGTCAAGCAGGTGCAGCGGTATATCCGTCTCAATGAGCTGGTTCCAGACCTGATGAAGCTGATGGATGAAAAAAAGCTGGGTTTTACTACGGCGGTGGAGCTTTCCTATATCGGCAAGAAGAACCAGAACTATATCGCCGTCGCCATTGACAGCCAGCAGTCCTCGCCTTCACAGGCGCAGGCAAAGCGTATGCGTGAGTTGGACGAAAAGAAGCTGCTCAACGGGGATGTGATCGACGGCATTATGATGGAGGACAAAAAGGAGGTAGACAAAGTGATTTTGACAGGTGCGGAACTGAGCAAGTATTTCGGCAAGGAAACTACGCCGAGGGAAATGAAGGACCAGATTATCAAGCTGCTGGACGACTGGAAAGGCCAGCAGAAGGAACACGAAAAGCCGGAGAAGAAAAACGAACAGGAAAAGTAAGCCGAAACTTCGGGTCAACATGGCCCGAGGATTGCGGGGCTCTGCCCCGCGCCCCGAAGCTCTGGAGATATAAATGATTCCCCGTCGCCAGTTATTCCGTAGCATAGCCGGGAAAATCAGTCAAGGGCAGCGCCGCCGCAGGCGGTGCCAGAGGCACCCTTGACGGATTTCTCCCGGTTATGCTTTTTCCCGATCAAGCGACGGGGATATAAATTCTCCAGAGCCGTTCCCCTTCCCGGGGGAAGGGGCGGAGGGGTTGGGCGATACCTTGCTTTTCCCTAAACCAAAATAGAAATGGAGGTTCAACCAATGAAACGACCTTTAGCATACCTGACCGCCGCATGGAGCGGCGAGCCGGATGTTGATATGGAGCTGGCGGCCCACTACTGCCGCCTTGCTTATGAGGCGGGCTTTTCCCCGATCTGCCCGCTCTTGTATCTGCCGCTGTTTTTGAATGACAGCGTTCCCGAGGAACATAAGGCCGGGATCGATATGCGCCGGGATATGCTGCGGCGCTCCCACACCCTGATCGTCTGCGGCAGCGTTGTGGACGAGGATGTGAAAAACGATATTGCGGTTGCCGGGCGGCTGGGCATTGCGGCGACCACACTGGAAGGGGTGCTTGCCGTAAATGGACACGGCACCCCGGGCCATGCCGGATATTAAGCTGGGAAGCCTTTTCGACGGGATTGGCGTGTTCCCTCTGGCCGCCTCCCGGTGCGGTATCCGTCCGGTATGGGCCAGCGAGATTGAAAAAGCACCCATCTCCATAACCAAAAGGCACTTTCCCGATATGGCGCATTTGGGGGATATTACGAAGGTGGACGGCGGGAAAATCCCGCCGGTCCATGTGATAACCTTCGGCTCTCCCTGTCAGAACCTTTCTCTGATCGGCAACCGCTCCGGCCTTGCTGGGGCAAAATCAAGCCTGTTCTATCAGGCGTTTCGTATCATACAGGAAATGAGGGATGCTACTGATAACCTATATCCAGCTATCGCTGTTTGGGAAAACGTCATGGGAGCGTTTTCTACAAATGACCGGATGGACTTTAGAGCCGTCCTATCCGCCTTCTCGGACACCGAAGTTCCAATGCCTCCT
This sequence comes from Faecalibacillus sp. H12, assembly GCF_013361255.1. Classification (NCBI taxonomy): domain Bacteria; kingdom Bacillati; phylum Bacillota; class Erysipelotrichia; order Erysipelotrichales; family Coprobacillaceae; genus Faecalibacillus; species Faecalibacillus sp. H12. The sequence continues at coordinate 17,593 of NZ_JABWDK010000020.1, forward strand.
TCGGGAAGATGGGGAAACGCCGGAATGGTGCGAGGGGGAACGCCTGATGTGTGCTGGCGGCTCATGGACGCCCAGTATTGGGCAGGCTCCCGAAGGCTGGCACGAAGGCAGCGGATTTTCGTCGTGGCGGATTTTGGAGGCAGACGTGCCGCAGACATACTATTTAAGCCCCGTCCAATGCTCCCACTTCCTCCGCCTTGCGGAGAGGGCGGGTGGGCCGCCGCCGAAGGAGATCGAACAGCTTCTTTTGAAACAGGGCGGCAGATACCAGTCATCCACCCCTTTCAGTGCTTCCGTATGCGGGGAGCAGCAAAAAGGCAGGAAGAAACGGCCTTCCGAAACAGCTTCGGATTACCAACTGACCCTTTTCCCACTCTTTTAGCCAGTGACGTGACGCCCTTCGCCTTCTGGTATGAGGGCGACCCGGAGGGCGGCTGTATCCGTTTTCTGACGGAAACGGAAAGCGAACGGCTGATGGGGCTGCCAGAGGGCTGGACAAAGTACGGGGCGGACGGCGTGGAGATCCGGCCTCTGCAACGCTACAAGGCGCTGGGGAACGCGATTGCCCTCCCTTGCGCCGATTACATTATGGCCGGGATCTATGAGGTGCTGGCTGACCGGGCCGGAAAGGAGGAATGAGCCCATGTTTGAAGCCTATATAACCAATACAGCCCTATACCCCTTAATGGGGATTGAGGTAGGGACAACGGTACATTTCCCCATGACGACACAGGAGTTGCAGGCCGCCCTTGCCAAAATCGGGATAGACGGGAAACGGTACAGCGAAGTGTTCTTTACCAGCTTTGACAGCGATGTGCTGGGGCTCTACGATCATCTCTACGAATGTGAGAACATCGACGAGCTGAATGAGCTGGGCCACGCTCTGCTGGAAGTACGGGATAAGGGCGGACTGGAAACCTTTGAAGCCGCTCTTGTCTTGGGAAACCACACAAGGAGCGTGAAAGATTTGATAAACCTGACGCAGAACCTTGACCTGTACCGCTTTTACCCGGATATTTCCGATGATGAAGGGCTGGGCCGTCTTTACGCCGACGAGCTGGGGACCATCGAGATACCGGAGCACATTCAGAACTACTTCGATTATGAAGCATACGGGCGGGATGTGCGTATCAACGAGGGCGGCGTATTCGCTCCCGGTGGGTATGTGTCGGCAGTCCCGGAGGGCTTCAAGGAGTATTACCACGGGTCGCAGGACATTCCGCCGGAACACCGGATATTTACCTATCCTGAAAAGGCCGAGCCTGTCCACTCCATTCTCGCTGCACTCAAACGGTTTCAAGAAGCCCCGCCCGCTCCGAAAAAGGACAAGGCGGGGCCTTCCCATGAAGAACGGTAAGACTTCGGGCCAACATGGCCCGAAGCATGAAGGAGGTGCATACCATCAACTATTACCCTATCAATGAAGGAGCCGCCCGCCGGGCAAAAGAAATGAACAGCTTTTCCGACTACAAGGAAGGGAGCGCAACGGCGGAATACCGGGCAATGGTGGACAAGGCCGCCGCCATAGCGGAACAGCAGAAATCCCGGGTGGACCCCATGTACCATGAGAAGATCGACCATCTGTTAGACATCTACGCCCGCAAGCTGGCCGAAAACATGAACCAGGGCTTTGCCATTGACGCAAGGGTTCCCTCTGTGATGATCGCCGGACCTGCCAATTTCCCGGTGGGAAAGAAGGAAAAACAGAACCGGGCCCGGGACAGCAACATGGAGGAATGGCGGTATATTCAAGGGCTGCTGGATAAGATACGCAGTACCGGCATGGGCGGGATCAGCGCCGATGACCCGGCAGCGATTGAAAAGCTCCAGAAGAAGCTGGACGGGCTGGAACGCTCCCAGCTCATTATGAAGGAGGTCAACGCCTATTACCGCAAGCATGGCAAGCTGGATGGCTGTGCGCTGCTGTCTCCGGACCAGATTGAAAAGCTGAAAGCAAGCATGGCGTCAAGCTGGCGGAGCGACCCGAGGCCCTTTGAAAGCTACCAGCTTACTAACAACAATGCGGAGATCCGCCGGGTAAAGGCCCGTATCGAACAGCTTTCCAAACAGGCACAGCAGGAATTTTCCGGCTGGGAGTTCGACGGGGGCCGTGTGGAAATGAACCGGGAGGACAACCGCTTGCAGGTGTTCTTTGACGGAAAGCCTGACGCGGACACCCGGGCCGAGCTGAAAAGCAACGGTTTCCGCTGGGCTCCCAGCGTGGGCGCATGGCAGAGGCAGCTCACGGACAACGCCATCCGGGTGGCTGTCCGCTTGGAATGTATCAAGCCGCTGTTCGGCGAAAAGCCTTCCCAGCTTCAAAAGAAGCCCTCTATCTTGCAGACCATGCGGGAACAGGGCGAAAAAGTCCAGACGGAGCCGGAAAAGAAAGCTCCGTCCGGCAGGGATGCCGAGCGGTAAGCCTCGGGCCACATTGGCCCGAGGTTTTCTGTTCCCCGAGACTGTACGGGGGCCTCCCGGATAGCGGGAACCCCGACGGAAAGGAGGTTTTATGCAGGAAGAAGTAAACCAAAAAACGGTTGCCCTTTCGATCAGGACAACGAAGCTCACGGGAAAAGTGCTGGCTGCCGCTCTTGGCAAGGTGGTTCGGGCGCTGCAAAAGCACCACCGGAAGGCGCTGACCCCGCAGGGACGCCAGAGCGTGAAAAAGCTGATGAACCACTATGGCGGCAAAAGTGCCATGCCCTATGTGGGAGCTCCAAAGGATTTTGACCGGATCGCGAAGGAGTTCCATGTGGACTACGCTTTCCATAAAGTGAGCCCCGGCCATTACCTGCTGTTTTTCAAAGCCAATCAGGCGGACGCTATCACGGCGGCCTTCCAGAAGTACAGCGCAAAGGTGCTGAACAAAGAGCAGGACAAGGCTTCCATCCTCGGCCAGCTTCGGAAATTCACGGAGCAGATCAGGACGCAGGCAAAGGAAAAGCAGCGGACCAGAGAGGCGGTGAAGGACGGACGTTGAGTGACAAGATTAGAAAATATGTGCTCCCAAACCTGCCGTACCTCTTTGTGTTCTGGTTCTTCTCCAAAATCGGGACGGCCTACCGGATCGCCCTCGGCACAGACTTCGGGACAAAGCTCATGGGGATGCTCGATACTTTCCCCAAAGCCTTTGAAACCTACTGGCCGGGGCTGGGCGGTATTGACCTGCTGGTGGGCCTTGCCGGTGCGGCTGGGGTGTATCTGCTGATACAGTCAAAGATCAGGCAGGCGAAAAAATTCCGGCGGGATGCGGAATACGGCACCGCCCGCTTTGGAACAAAGGAGGATATAAAGCCGTTTGTTGACCCAAAATTTCAGAACAATGTCATTCTGACCGGGACGGAGTTCCTTACCATGAACACCCGTCCGAAGATACCCGCCAATGCCCGGAACCTAAACGCCTGTGTCATCGGCTCGTCCGGCTCGGGCAAGACAAGGTTCTGGCTGACCCCGCAGCTTCTTCAAGCTCATTCCTCGTATGTGGTGGTAGACCCGAAGGGCGGCACCCTCGATCAGTGCGGGCGGTTCCTGCAACGGGAGAAATACAGGGTGCGGGTGTTCAACAGTATCGACTTTTCAAAATCCATGCACTACAATCCGCTGGCCTATGCGCGACACGAGGTCGCGTAATTAAACTGTTCGGCATTGACCGAACCTGTTATTCCATTAGCAGTAGCCTATCGTCACCGAAGCGGCTGGCAACGGCCGTGAGGCAGCATGGCGAGAAAAGGCAGCCCTCCCGAAAGGGTCAAGCCGAAACCGCGAGGCAGAGGCGAAAAGCTGGAAGCAACGTCCGGCTGGGGAGCTTGGCTTGTGTAGTATGGTGAATGTAAGTAAATCGCTGTTAAACGTCGTTAGTGGGAACCAGGCTAAAGTTGCTGATAAGCCTGAACCAAAAGGTGTGCAGTCGGATGTTTCCCTGTAAGCTGGGAACACATGGACAAACAGGACTGCCGGCGGATAGGCGGCACCTAACCTACACGGTTGATTACGTGAAACGTGGTAAGCCCGCGCTTTCTCCGATATTCGGAAAGCTGACCGCAAGGAAAGCCGATAGAAACGCGGGTAAGGAACGCTGGAAAAAGCGAATGCCGACCTTGTAATGAGGACGGATAGGGATTGAAACAGTATCCCACGCGAAAGCGGGCTGACTTCCAGCAGGTCTATCTTTACGAGAGAATTTACAGAACTTTTGAGAGGAGGAATCGCAAATGAACAGAAAACTGTGTGCGCCTGCTGACAAGGCACAAAGCTGGAAATCCATTGATTGGAAAAAAGCGGAGGCCTATGTTAAAAAGCTGCAAATGCGTATCGTAAAGGCTCAAAAAGGCGGTCATTACAACAAGGTGAAATCTCTGCAATGGCTGTTGACGCACTCTTTCTATGCCAAGGCATTGGCGGTGAAGCGTGTGACAAGTAATAAAGGCAAAAATACCGCTGGTGTAGACCATGAATTATGGAAAACGCCAAAAGGCAAATTCGAAGCGATTGACAAACTCAAACGCCGGGGCTATCAGCCCCAACCTCTCAGACGGGTGTACATCCCGAAGAAAAACGGAAAATTACGCCCGCTGAGTATTCCAACGATGACAGACCGCGCCATGCAGACATTATATAAGTTTGCATTGGAACCATTGGCAGAAACTCTGGCAGACCCGAACTCCTACGGCTTTAGAATTGGAAGAAGCACACACGATGCTATCGGGCAATGCTTCAACGATTTGTGCAGAGCCGGTTCCCCTCAATGGATTTTGGAGGGAGACATTAAGGGTTGCTTTGACCACATCAGCCATAACTGGCTGCTGGCAAATATCCCAATGGACAAGGAAATGCTCGAAAAGTGGCTGAAATGTGGCTTTGTGGAGACCAAAAAGCTCTTTCCAACAGAGGAAGGAACCCCACAGGGCGGCACAATATCGCCAGTCTTGATGAACATGACCTTAGACGGTCTGGAGCGGATTCTAAAAGAAAGATTCCCTATGAGACGGACGGTGGCAGGTAAAACTGTTTACGACCAGATTAACTTCGTGCGATATGCCGACGACTTTATCGTTACCGGAAAAAGCCCGGAAACTCTACGTAACGAGGTTATCCCGCTCATCAAGGACTTTCTGGCGGAACGCGGCCTGCAACTCTCCGAGGAAAAAACGGCAATCACACATATCAGCGACGGTTTTGATTTTCTTGGACAGAACGTTCGGAAATACAACGGAAAATTGCTCATTAAGCCGTCAAAGAATGCGATAAAATCCTTCCTCAAAAAAGTGCGGACTATCGTTAGGGAGAACAAAACAGCCACACAGGACTTGCTCATTCGCAAGTTAAATCCTGTCATTCGTGGCTGGGTCAACTACCATCGCTATGTAGTTTCTGCGGATATTTTTGGATTGGTTGACCACAGGATTTTCGAGTGCCTATGGAGGTGGGCTTGCCGCAGACACAAGCGAAAAGGTAGGAAATGGATTGCCAACAAATACTGGCACCATATTGATAACCGAACGTGGACGTTTGCAACAGAGCCTGCTTTCCGCGGTAAAGATTTCGATGAAAAATACCTCAAGCTGGAATACGCGGCAAATACTAAAATCATCCGATTCAGGAAAATCGCCGCCGAAGCTAACCCATTCGATGAAAAATGGACGGGATATTATGAGGAACGTGACGGAGAAAGAATGCTGAACAGTACCAAAGGACGGGAAAAACTCGTTAAAATCTGGAACAACCAGAAACGGTGCTGCCCTGTATGCGGAGAAAGAATTACATCCGAAACAGGATTCAAGACGCATTTTAACACCGAAAACAACAGGAAATGGCCCGCTATTATGGTACATCCCTGGTGTCACCGAAATCTGCATGAACCAGGTTATTTGATTTGAGCCGGGTTTCGTTTTATACGAGGCCTTACGATAGGCTTGAGCCGTATGACGGGAAACTGTCACGTACGGTTCTTAGGGGAGGGGCTGGCAGTAATGCCAGTCTCTTACCCGACATCAAGACGGAAAGCGATGTTTTGAAATTCGTTACTGCTCTGATCGCCAACACCAAAGGCGACGGCAAGGAGGGCGACGAGTTCTGGACTAAAGCTGAAACCCTCTTGTACTGCGCCCTTGTGGCCTACATCGTCTTTGAGGGGCCGGAGGAAGAACGCAACATGAATACGCTGGTGGAAATGATAAACAGCATGGAAGTCCGGGAGGATGACGAAACCTTCAAAAATGCGGTGGACTATATGTTTGACGGGTTGGAACGTCGCAGCCCCCAGCACTTCGCCGTGAGGCAGTATAAGAAATACAAGCTCGCCAGCGGCAAGACAGCCAAAAGCATCTTGATTTCCTGCGGTGCAAGACTGGCTTCTTTTGATATTCCCCAGCTTCGGGAGATCATGTCCTATGACGAGCTGGAGCTGGATAAGCTGGGGGATGAAAAATCGGCGCTGTTCTTTCTTATCAGCGACACGGACACCACCTACAACTTTTTGGTTGCCCTCGCTTTTTCGCAGATGTTCAACCTTCTGTGTGAACGGGCTGACAACACCTATGGCGGGCGTCTGCCCTACCATGTGCGGGTGCTGTGGGACGAGGCAGCCAATACCGGACAGGTGCCGGGGCTGGAAAAGATCGTGGCCGTCATCCGCTCCCGTGAGATCAGCCTGACGCTCTTTTATCAGGCAATGAGCCAGTGCAAGGCATTGTACAAAGACCATTCCGAAACCATCATGGGCAACATGGACAGTATCGTATTCCTCGGAGGCCGGGAGGCTTCCACCCTAAAGGATATTTCGGAAAACTGGCTGGGCAAGGCCACCATCTCTATGCAGACCGAGGGCCGAAGCCGTGGACAGTCTGAAAGTTACAGCCAGAATATGCAGCGGCTTGGCCGGGAGCTGATGACCACCAGCGAGATCACCACCATGCCCGGGGATAAATGTATCTTGCAGCTTCGGGGGCTCCCGCCCTTCCTGTCCCCGAAGTATGACTTGAAAAAGCACCCGAATTACAAGTACACAGCCGAATTTGATAAAAAGAAAAACGCCTTCCGCTTGGAAAGCCTGTTCCGCCACCGGCCATTGAGACTAAAGCCGGAGGACGAATACACGGTGTACGAAGTGGATGGCTCCGACACAGACGAAGAAGCTGACCTATTGAACTTCGATGATCTGGACAGCGACGAGTTCGTGTAACTTCGGGCCATGATGACCCGAAGCGCCGCCGATGTGGGCGGCTTTTTTTGTACCCAAAACCATCAAACAAACAAAATGGAGGAACGTATATGGAATTTTTCAATCAGGCAATCGACATTCTTAAAATTCTGGTCATGGCTCTTGGCGCTGGTCTGGCGGTATGGGGCGTCATCAACCTTCTGGAAGGTTACGGGTCGGACAACCCTGCGGCAAAAAGCCAGGGCATTAAGCAGCTCATGGCGGGCGGCGGTGTCGTTCTGATCGGTCTTCAGCTTATCCCTCTGCTGTCCGGCCTGTTCAGCTAAGTGTCACCCGTTGTCCCTTTTCCAGAAAAGGAGCTGATGTATGGACTTTATCATCGACGCAATCGTTGAATGGCTGAAAGGTCTGCTCGTCGATGGTATCATGGGAAATCTGGATGGCCTTTTCGATAACGTCAATCAGAGCGTTGGCGAGATCGCCACACAGGTAGGCACGACCCCGGCGGACTGGAACGCCGGGGTCTTTTCCATGATACGACAGATCTCTGAAACTGCCATCCTGCCAATCGCCGGGGTCATCCTCACTTTTGTAATGACTTATGAGCTGATACAGATGCTCATAGAACGCAACAACCTCCATGAAGTTGACACATGGATGTTTTTTAAGTGGGTGTTCAAAACCTTTGTGGCTGTGATGATCCTGACGAACACCTTCAATATCGTGCTGGCGGTCTTTGATGTGAGCCAGCATGTGATACAGCAGTCAGCGGGCATTATCCAGAACGGGACAGAGATCACGCCGGATGTGCTGGACAGTTTGCGGACAGAGCTTGAGGCGATGGAGTTAGGCCCTCTGTTCGGACTCTGGCTCCAGTCCTTCCTGATCCAGCTTACCATGATTGCCTTAAACATCGTGATCTTCGTCATCGTATATGGCCGTATGATTGAAATTTATTTACTCACAAGTTTAGCGCCTATCCCGTTTGCCACAGTCCCCAACAGGGAAACCGGACACATGGGGCAGAACTATTTCCGCTCCCTCTTTGCGGTGGGCTTTCAAGGTCTATTGATCTTAGTCTGTGTCGCCATCTATGCGGTGCTGATCCAGAGTATCGCCACCGACGGCGACCCCATCGGGGCGATCTGGGGCTGCGTGGGATATACGGTGCTGCTGTGTTTTACCTTATTCAAAACAGGCAGTCTTGCAAAATCCATCTTCGGCTGCCATTAAGAGACTTCGGGCCATGCTGACCCGAAGCGGAAAGGAGGCGGTATGCCTCGGCGTTACAAACAGGGTGCGGACGGACAGCCGCACCCGGCTTTCTATGGAAAGCTCCCCGAAGAATTTTCTAAAGCAGACACCATGCGCTTTATGGTGGAAACCGATCTGAAACTGTCCGGGTTCGTATCGGCGGACACGCTGGCGGCACTCCGGGCGGAAGGCTATGACTACAAGGACGGGAACCTTGTTCCCGCCGGAAAGGAGGAAACCATGCAGGAAAAGGTTGCAAACACCACCCCGGCCGCACCGTTGAAGCTGGATGTAAGCGTGCGGGTCATCGAACCTGTGAAAAATCTGATGGGCTTTGCCAGCGTGAAATTCAATGACTGCTTTGTGGTGGAAAATCTGAAAATCGTACAGGGCAGCAAGGGCCTCTTTCTTGGGATGCCCAGCCAGCCGGACGGCAAAGGCGGCTATCGGGATATGGCCTACCCTGTCACAAAGGAGTTCCGGGAACAGCTCAATACTGCTGTTCTGCAAGCCTATGAGGCAAAGCTGGAACAGATGGCGGAGCGCGGCTCTGTGGGGCGTGCGTCCATCAGCGACCAGCTCAAAGCCGGAAAAGCGGCTGCCGAACAGGCAAAGGCAGAGCGGCCTCCGAAGGAAAAGCCCAGCCGCGGTGCAGAGCGTTGACCTCGGGCCATGCTGGCACGAAGCAGAAAGGAGGCGGGAACCATGCCACGCAAACGGACGGGCTATGACGCGGCCTGCTATTACGACGGAAAACTGCTGGGCCGCTGTACCAAAGCGGACAGCGACGCCTATACCCTGTTGATGAACGCCTGCGGCGGGGAGGCTGCCCGTGTCCTTCGGGAATATGCCTATTTTTCCCCAGAACTGAAAGCCATCTTGGAAAAGGCGGCGCTCATGCAGGCGGACCGGAGCCGGACGGGCGGAATGTTCCATGCGCCGAAAAGCTCCCCGTGGGGCGAGGTGCAGAATTGTGAAACCCTCTGTCCGGGGGTGTTTCTGGTATCTACCGCCAGCCACGGCGGAACGATGGTGGCAAACGAGGTGGCCGCCGTTCTCTCCCCAGCGGCCAAAAAATGCGGCTTCAAGGACAAGGGCTATATCTGCTATGAGGAGGACGCACAGGAAAGCGTAGTGCTCCGGGAGCTGCTGGACAAAAAGCTGTGGAAAATCCCTGACCGCATTAAGGACAAAGGACAGTTTGAAGAAAAACTCAATCAGTCCATCCGGCAGTATCACCCCGAATACTGGCGGGCAAGGCAGAGCGGACGAGAGGCCGCCGAAGCTGCCCGCAGCACAGCCCCGGCCAAAGAGGCCGCAAGATAACCTCGGGTCATGCTGGCCCGAAGCAATAAAGGAGGTGTACCAAAATGGCCTATGTGCCAGTACCAAAAGACCTTTCCAAAATCAAGACAAAGCTGGCCTTCAATCTGACGAAGCGCCAGCTTGTTTGTTTTTCCAGCGCGGCGGCGGTGGGTCTCCCGGCTTACCTGTTTTCCCGTGGCAGTATCGGGAACAGCGCCGCCATGTTCCTGATGATCGGCCTCATGCTCCCGTTCTTCTTTCTGGCTATGTATGAACGAGACGGTCTGCCGCTGGAAAAAGTGCTGAAAAACATCATCCGCACCCGGTTCCTCTATCCCCGTGTGCGGCCTTACAAAACCGAAAACTTCTATGCGCTGCTTAGCGCCAGAAAGGAGGCGCAGCCGATTGCGAAACAGCAGAAGGGCCGGAAAGCCCGCAGGCAGAAAGCCTGAAAAGCAGGGCCTTACCGGCCTGTTCACGAAAGGAAAGAACATTCCCACCACCGCCCAGCAGACCCTCCCTTACCGGGAAATGTACCGGGACGGGGTGTGCCGGGTAGCGGACCGCTATTACACCAAAACCATTGAATACGAGGACATCAACTACCAGCTCGCACAGTCCGAAGATCAGGCAGCCATCTTTGACGGGTGGAGCGCCTGCCTCAACTACTTTGACAGCAGCCTTCCGTTCCAGCTTTCCTTCCTCAACCACCGGAGCCGCCCGGGCAGCCGGTACAGCGTGAACATCCCCATGCAGGACGATGATTACAACAGCGTCCGGTGTGAGTATGTGGAAATGCTGGAAAACCAGATCGCCAAAAGCAACAACGGCATTGTCCGCACAAAGCTCCTGACCTTCGGCGTGAATGTGGACGACCTTTCCACCGCCAGGGCAAGGCTGGAACGTGTAGAGGCGGACATTTGCGGGAACTTCAAAAAGCTGGGCGTCAAGTGCCGATCCCTTTCGGGGCTGGAACGGCTGGAGCTTCTTCATGGGCAGCTTCACCCCGGCAGCGGCTCCCCCTTCCGGTTTTCATGGGATATGATCCCCAAAACCGGGCTTTCCACCAAAGACTTTATCGCCCCGGACAGTTTCGATTTTCGTTTCAGCCGTCTGTTCCGGGTGGGGACGACTTGGGGCGCTGCCTCCTACTTGCAGATTTTGGCCTCGGAGCTCTCGGACAAGCTGCTGGCGGAGCTTTTGGAAATGGACGCGGAAATGACCATCACTCTCCATATCCAAACCGTCGATCAGGCCGCCGCCGTGAAATCTATCAAGGCCAAAGTCTCCGACATTGACAAGATGAAGGTGGAGGAACAAAAGAAGGCAGCTCGGTCAGGGTACGATATGGACATACTTCCGCCCGACCTTGTAACGTACAGCAACGACGCAAAGACCCTTCTGGAAGATTTACAGAGCCGGAATGAAAGAATGTTCCTTCTGACCTTCCTTGTGGTAAACATGGCCCCGACCCGCCGGGAGCTGGACAACGACCTGTTCACGGTGTCCGGTATCGTCCAGAAATACAACTGCACCTTGAAGCGGCTGGACTTCCAGCAGGAGGACGGTTTTCTTTCCAGCCTTCCGCTGGGCCATAACGGCATTGAGATCAAGCGCGGCATGACCACCAGCTCCACGGCTATTTTCGTTCCCTTTATGACGCAGGAGCTCCGCATGGACGGCGAGGCCGTCTATTACGGGCTCAACGCTCTTTCCCATAACGTCATCATGGCAAACCGGAAGAAGCTCAAAAACCCCAACGGCCTGTTCCTCGGTGTGCCGGGTTCCGGCAAATCCTTTGCCGCAAAGCGGGAGCTTGTGAATGTGTTCCTTGCTACCCGTGACCGGATTATCGTGGTGGACCCGATGGGCGAATACTCGCCCCTTATCAAGCGGCTGGGCGGACAGGTCATCGAGATCGCCCCGGACAGCCCGCACCACATTAACCCGATGGACATTGATTTGAGCTTCGACGAGGAAAACCCGATGGCGCTGAAAGCCGACTTTATCCTGTCGCTGATGGAACTAATCGTCGGCGGCAAGGACGGCTTGCAGCCGGTGGAACGGACCGTCATTGACCGCTGTGTGCGCCAGATGTACCGGGAGCATTTGCAGAACCCGGAAACAAGCAAAATGCCGACCCTCCAAACCCTGTATGACCTACTCTGTTCCCAGCCCGAGGGCGAGGCGGTACGGCTGGCAACAGCCCTTGAAATCTATGTGTCGGGTTCCCTTAACGTGTTCAACCATGAAACCAATGTGGACCTGAACCGCCGTCTGGTATGCCTTGACTTAAAAAAGCTGGGGGCCGGACTTCGGACGATTGCCATGCTCATTATGCAGGACTTGGTAAACTCGCAGGTGTCCATGAATTTCCTCCGCGGTATCGCTACATGGTGCTACTTCGACGAGTTCCATGTGCTGCTCCGTGACCGGCTGACGGCAAGCTACTGTGTGGCGATCTGGAAAATGCTGCGAAAAAAAGGGTGCGTTCCCAGTGCTTTAACGCAGAACGTGAAGGATTTTCTGGCAAGCCCGGAGATCGAGAACATCTTTGAAAACTCGGACTTCCTTGTGCTGCTCTCGCAGGCACAGGGGGACCGGCAGATTTTAGCCAAACAGCTTGGGATCAGCCCCCACCAGCTTTCCTATGTGACCCATACCAATTCCGGCGAAGGGCTGCTGTTCTTCGGGAATACCACCATCCCGTTTGTTGACCGCTTCCCGCAGAATACCGAGCTGTACGCCATTATGACCACCCGCCCGGAGGACAAAAAACAGGAAATGAACCGGGCATAACGCACTTCGGGCCATGATGGCCCGAGGTTTGGAAAGGAGGGATACATCATCGGAAAGAGACCGGATAAACGGAATTTTCAAAGGCCGGGGCCGACGGAGGATACCGGGAGCAATCGCCCCGGACCGGCTGAACGGGAAGGGCCTTCCCCCGCACCATCCCGACGCCTGCGGTTTAAGGACGAGGATACCGGGCAGGACAGTCCTTCGGGCCACAATGGCCCGAAGTCCAAAAGCGGTAAGTTTCAAGAGGACAGCCGGAAAAGCCGTCCCTCTGACCGCATGAGGCAGGAAGATGAAGCGGGCGGGCCGCAGGATACCGGCAAGGCACAGGAGCCGGAGGGCTCCGCCGAGAAGGCCGGGAGCAAAAAGGACAAGTACCAGAAAGCACAGGCAAAAGCGGAACACGCCGGGGAAAAGCTGGGAAAGGCCCGGGAGAAACTGGACAAGACCGAGGCAAAACGGGCAGCGAAGAAGCCGCCGGGGCTTGCAAAAAAGGCAGTCCGGGGAGCCCGTACAGAAGCGTGGTTCTATGTCCACAACAAGATACACGAGGTTGAGCATGAAAATGTGGGTGTGGAAGGAGCCCATAAATCCGAGCTGGCCGCAGAGACCGGAGCCCGGAAACTGACCCGCTATGCCAAACGCCGCTGGCGGGAACACCCAGCCCGGAAGGTGGCAAAGTGGGAACGGAAGGACATAAAAGCCCGGGCCAATGTGGATTTTCAAAAGATGGCCTCCGAGCACCCGGAACTTGCCAGCAATCCGCTTTCCCGTGTGCAGCAGAAATGGAAACTGAAACGCCGGTATTCCAAAGAAGCAAAGGCGGCTGCAAAACAGGGCGCAAAGGCCGCAAAGAAAACCGCTGCCGCTTCGGGAACTGCGACCCGTCGGGCGGCGCAGTTTGTGACCCGTCATCCCGTGGCGGTGCTGGTCCTGCTCCTGCTGTTGCTGCTCTGTTTTCTTGTGTCGGCGGTAAGCTCTATCTTTCCCACGCTTGGCAGCGGCCTTGCCAATGCGTTATCCGGCACCTCCTACGCCTCGGAGGATACGGACCTGCTGGGGGTGGACGAGGACTACACGGCACTGGAAAACGAGCTGGCGCAGACGGTAGCGAACATCGAAAGCACCCATCCCGGCTATGACGAGTACCGCTATTCCGTGGACGAGATCGGCCATAACCCCTATGAGCTGGCGTCCTATCTCTCGGCAAAATACCATGTGTATTTCCGGGAACAGGTGCAGGACGAACTGCGGGAGATTTTCGAGGCACAGTATGAGCTTACCTTGACGGAGGAAGTCGAGATACGCTACCGCACAGAAACCAGCACCGACCCGGAGACCGGGGAAACCACCACCGAGGAAGTCCCCTATAAGTATTACATTCTCAATGTGACCCTCACAAACAAAACGCTGCCTGCCGTGATCCTGCCGAGGCTTAACGAACAGCAGCGGGAAATCTACACCGTTATGCAGCAGCTCAAGGGCAACAAACCCTATCTGTGGGAAGGGATTTACAACGGCGGCGAAGATACCGGCCCCAGCTATGAGATACCCGGCGAGGCGCTGGATGACCCGGCTTTTGCGGCGCTCATGGAAGAAGCCACAAAGTACATCGGCTGGCCCTATGTGTGGGGCGGCTCCAGCCCGTCCACCTCCTTTGACTGTTCGGGCTTTGTCTGCTGGGTGTACACGGCCAGCGGCGTCCACAACCTGCCCCGTACCACGGCGCAGGGCATTTATAACCAGTGTGCCATCATTTCTCCCTCCGAGGCAAAGCCCGGCGATATTATCTTTTTCACGGGAACCTATGACAGCCCCGGCCCTGTGTCCCATGTCGGGATTTATGTGGGCGACGGGATGATGCTCCATTGTGGGTCGCCCATCCAATACGCAAACATCAATTCAAGCTACTGGCAAACACATTTCTATGCCTTCGGGCGTTTGTGAGCCAGAGGAAAGGAGTCCTTGCATGAACAAGCTCGACAAGCTCGATAAGGAACTGGAAAAAGCCCGGGAGAAGGCTGCCGAGTGGCAGGCCAAAATCCGGGAGCTGGAAAAGCAGAAACAGGAGGAAGAAAACAGCCAGATCGTGCAGGCGGTGCGCTCCCTCAAATTGACGCCCGCCCAGCTTATGGCTTTTCTGAATGACCCCAAAAACAGCCTTACCGCTTCGGGCCATACTGACCCGAAGCCGGAGGCACCCGAAAAGGAGGACACAGCCCATGAAGAAAACTAAATACCGCAGGCTGGCGGCGATGTCTGCCAGCCTTTTGTGTTGCCTGATCTTTACGGTTCCGGCCTATGCACAGAGCAGCGAGCCGCAGCCGGAGACAGCTCCCGCCCCGGCAGAAACCGAAGCAGAGCCGGAAACCCAGAACCCCTTTACCCCGGACGGGACGGGAACCGTGGTGGACAACGCCACCGACGAGGATGGAAAGGAGTTCTACACCATCACCACCGCAGACGAGAGCGTGTTTTATCTGGTGATCGACAAACAGAAAACCAGCGAGAACGTCTATTTCCTCAATAGCGTTACCACAGACGACCTTCTTCCTCTTGCCGAACAGGGCAAGGAACCGCCCAAAGAAGTGACCCCGGAGCCAGAGCCAAAGCCCACCGAACCTGTGGATGAAGTACCGGAACCCGAGCCGGAGAAAAAGGACAGCCCCCTTCTCTCTCTGCTCCTGATCGGCGCGGTGGTGCCGGCGGTGGGATTGGTTACTATTTCAAGATTTACAAGCCGAAGCATGAGGCCCCGGATTTGGAAGATGATTACTGCGAATATGAGGACGGGGAGCTGGAGGGGATCGCAGAGGAACCCGAGGACGAAGATACCCCGCCGTGGGAGGAAGATACGGAGGAATGAGAATGAATTTTACAAGCAGCCCTTTTGAACGAATGATGAAGGAAGTACCGCACCCCGGCTGGGACAATGACGACCCTTGTAAGGGATGCCGTTACTACAAGGAGTGCAAAGGAAAGAAAAAACAGTGCCGGAAGAAGTTCCGGGCGCTGATCGTGGAGCCCCGCCCTTCGGGCCATCGTGGCCCGAAGTCTTAAATGGACGCCCGGGAGCTGACCCGTGACGAGAAGAAGAAAATCCGTTCTCTGGTCACGGGGATGTGTGCCAACTATGACCGGGAAAGCAGCCTGTGCCTTCCTCTTGACTGTGCCTGCTATATGCTGCACAAGTGCTGGACAGGGGCATACTGCCGTTATTTCCGTGAGGCTGTCCTGTCCCTTGACCCGGAGCTTCAAGCGGCGCTGACAACGGAAGGCATCTCCCCGGAGCTGCGGGCCTGTGCGGTCTGCGGAAAGGCATTTCTGCCCGAGGGGCGTCAAGCCTACTGTTCCGACGCCTGCAAGGCCGAAGGGAACCGCCGGAAAAGCCGGGAACGCATGAGGAAAATGCGGGAGAAAAGGCCGGGCGGCTGTTACGATTTGCCGCCTCCAAAGGCTTGACATTTCAGGCTTTTTTGAGGGTGTTTCCGGGGTGGGAATATCTTATTACATTCCTCCCCGGTCTGCCCTCTTATTTCGTAACATCCAGCACTTCGGGTCATGTTAGCCCGAGGCACAGAAAGGAGGTATCTCTTGGAGACCGTACAAGGATATGTGATTTTGAAAGCTGCCACCTTTGAAACCGGACACGGCTTTGCGCTGGGGCATAATCCGGGAGCGCCGAGCCCCTTTGTGACCTGGCAGTTTACCGAGGGGGAAAACGGCCATCGGGATTACTACTGGGGTCGCTATGGAACCAGTCAGGCGTGGGCGCAGAGGGACTTTGACCGCCGGGTGGACGACTATCAGCAGCTTTACCATGCGGCGGTCAAGCATACCGAGCTGGGACCGGAGGGCGTTTACCGCTATTATTCCACCCAGCGGCCCGTGGACATAGGAACTTACCCGAAGCCGCCGGATAACCAGCCTCTTTCCATCGTCAACTACGATGACGACAGGCGGCGTCCTGTGGCAGACGGCAGGCTGATGGCATGGGGCGAACTGACCTATGCAAAGCCGCTGACCGAAAAGCAGATGGAGGACTACGAGCTGAAACCAGCACCGGGCAATCCTGACCGGGTGCGCCCATCCATTACCGCCCGGCTTAAAGAAGGAACCAGAGGGCAGAAACCCCCGAAGGAGCCCGGCCAGAAGCGGAGCCATAAAAACCATGAGGAACGATAAAGGAGGATCGTTATGCACGAAAAAGACAACTATCTGAAAACCGCCGAGCTCTCCACGGAGCAGAACTGCAACATGATCGACGGCGTACCCAACAATACGCCCATCCCGCCCACGCCCCCGGAGCTGGACGCAAAGCCGCTGGACAAGGTAAAGGAGCCCAAAGAGCGCCGGAAAGGCCGGGAACTGGAACGCTGATGGAGAACCGCAAACGGAATGTCCATCTGCACGTTATGGTAACGCCGGACGAGCTGGCGGCCATCCATGAGCGGATGACCGAGGCGGGCATTTCCAACGCCGGGGCTTATGTACGGAAAATGGCTCTGAACGGGTATATCCTGCACATCGACCTTACGCCCGTAAAAGAGCTGATCTCTCTGCAACGGCGCTGTTCCAACAATCTCAATCAGGTTGCCGTACACGCACACACCTATGGCGTGTACCCGGAGGAAATCGACGGATTGAAGCGGGACTATGAAAAGTTATGGGGCGAGGTGTCAAAGGTGCTGCGGGAGCTTTCCGAGCTGGTGGCAAAGTAAGACGAGGGCGGCAGGCTTCCGTTGCGGGGCTTGCCGCTCTGCTCTTTTTTTACCACTTCGGGATATGCTGGCCCGAGGATTGACGGAGATAGCGTTCAGGTGTAGACTAAAATAAAAAACCTCAAGATGGATAGGGGAACAAAAATGAACAATACAAAAAATTATGCAAATCAATGGGATATAAGCGCTCAATTCTTTTATGAAAAGGGTTATTACTCTTGGATGGCACAGAGAATAAATAAATTCCAAACCGTTGTCGAAGTTGGATGTGGTACTGGATACAGTACACTGGCATTAGTCGAAAACGGACACAAAGTAATTGCGATTGATAAAAATCGTGATTGTATTGCAAAAGCAAAGCAATTACTTTTGAATAGAGGTATTGCAGAAGATAGCGTAATATTTATAGAGGGAGATATTGCGGAAGATTCTTTTAGAAGTAGGATTACTTCTACATTTGAATTTGATGTTGTACTCTGCTGGAATGTTGGCTCTTATTGGAGCAAAGAAATGATCGAATACTATCTTCCATATATGCTTGAATATGGTTTGAATAGATTTCAGATAGTGCAAAACCCTGAATCGTCATATTCAGAGTTGATTTTATGGGAAACGTGCAGATTAGCTAAGGCAAAGCAAGTAGCTGTTCATATTGTCGATAGAGGGGCTGAAACCCTCAATGAACAGAACGACCCGTATTACAAGACACTAAGGGATGAATTTGGATACAAAGAAATTATATATGCAAATCAAAATGCGCTAACTATATCAAAAGGAGGTCGCATGTTAGCAACCAATGGTGTTGTAAACACAGAGAATTTCTTGGATATTGTGTTCGTTTCGATACTAATGCAATAATGATTTTGAATACGCATAAACAAGGGAGTGCCAGTAGGTACTCCCTTGTTTATTTCCCTTCGGGCCAGCATGACCCGAAGTTTTGGGACAGGATTTACTAATCTTTCGCAACATTTATGTCCCCGGGCAGGCATGATAAAATAGAGGTAGGAAGGATAGATAAAGGAGGTTTTGAAGATGAAGATACTGCTGAAAATATTGGTTGCGCCCTTCGCTCTGGCGTTGTCCCTTCTGGCGGCTCTGCTGGTGTTCCTGTTTGATATTTGTGCCGTCCTGCTGACGATTGCCTCTGTGATCCTGGTGGTGCTGGGTATCGCTCTCTTTTTCACGCCGACGCCCATAGGCGGGATTGTATTTCTGTTTCTTGCCTTCCTTCTTTCGCCGTATGGACTGCAAGCGGCGGCGGGCTCCCTTCTCTGGGCGCTGGACGGAGGCAAATCCGCTCTGTACCGGTTTCTGACAAGTTAACTTCGGGTCAGCATGGCCCGAAGCAGGAAAGGGTGACTTGAGGCCACCCTTTCCTGCTTTATTCTATATCTACATACGAAAAAGATTGCGGGGCAAGTGTGATATTGTAATCTAATAAATCTCGTGGAGGATCAAATATTTCCACTTTTCCTAATTCATAGGCGTATGCTGTTTTGCACCCATGAAAATATTCCCGATATTTTTTTCTGCTAATGCCCGCGTTACTTTTAGTCTGTTCCCATAAGGTGGAGGGAGCTGCACAAATAGTCCCCAGTATTTCAACTTTTGCCACTACTTTCATTACCGGAGATGTGCTATATACAAGTAGAACAGAACTGTTACTTCGTGCTAGCCGTTTACGATATTCATATTTTTTTGTACCAGCCAATATCCTATCAACATATTCTGGTTTTATTGATAATAGAATCGCCTTCAAAATTAAATCCTCATCATTCTACATACTTAATTTCCGTCTCAGAATCGTGCATAATCTGATTATACTGTTCATCACTCAATTTCATAAACGATCTAGGCCCCCTTGGAGCACACACAATGTCATGGTCCCAAAGGTAGCCCAATGTTAATCTTTTGCTCAGGCTTTTGACAAATATAAATTTTAAAACTTTTAAATTACGCCTATGATCACGCCAAAAGCCTTTCAATTCTTCGGTAGAAAAGACACTTCGATTCTGACAGATACTAAGCAGTTCCTCCTGAGAATGAATATTGCTAATAATTTCATCCACCATAGCGACTGTTGTAACAACCGAAGTATATTTTTTATTTGAACCTTCGGGGCCTGTTCGATAAAACAGAATTAGATCACCGGGCTTTACACCATTTCCGGGAGCCCACGAGATATAGACCTTTTGTAATGCATACCTATGAGGTTCTCTTCCGAGAAAATCAATTTTATTCTCGTTGTTCAGTTTGGAATCCGGGAGTAGTGTGGTGTGATATTGTGGGAAAATCGGCAAAATATACTTATTGCAATCATACTGAATGTTGGGAAAGTTTTTGCGAAAAGAAATATTATGATCAAAATCTTTCATCCTTTTTACTAAAACTTGTTCTTCTTTCCCATTTCCAATTTTTACTCCATATTCAGTGAAGCCCCACCTTTTCAGTAATGCAGCCAAAGCGGACAGTTCTTCTCTATCTGTATAGAGTGTTACATAAATTTCGTCAACATTGCGTTGTAAGGCATTGTCAAAAATAATTTTAACAAAACGCTCACCCAACCTAAATCCGGTAGATTCAACTTTAAATGTTCCTACTTTTAATCTACGCATCGGTTTAAAGGGCGGAACAATATCTGAGTAATTCTCATCGACACCTTCTGTTTTTAAGTAGAGGAATCCCAGTACTTTTCCAGCATCCGTATTACATATGTAAGCTTCTTCATCGCACTTGCGAGCAAACCACTTATCAAATCCTGGATAAGCGATACGGAAACTGTCAAAGAAAGAATCGGTTAAATCAACATTTCCGAAATAGGTTTTTTCAACGGCAAGCATTTTATATTCAATGAGACTTGGGTTTTCAGCCGTCGCTGCACTGATAAATGCATTTATTGAAAAAACTCTATCACTTAAACCTAGCTTTATAGCTTTATTTCTTAGTCTCCGATCCTCCGTGATTAGTATGTCAACTCTGTTTGAATATACTTCAAACAATAGGCAATCATCAATCATGTCATTTTGCGATTTTTCCGGAATTCCGATCAATTCTAAAAAAGAATCGTCTGGTTCCTTAATGGTTTTGATTACCTCATATGATTCCAGCTTTACCGAAATGGCCTCTTGCGTTTCTGGATCTCGATATTTTTTTATTTCGGATATAGAGTATGGATTGATGTTGTATAAATAAAGTTGACACCTTATTCTCAAGGAATTCATGTATAATAA
>NZ_JABWDK010000021.1:0-35793 GCF_013361255.1 Faecalibacillus sp. H12
TAGCCATAATAAAAAGTGAACCTCCTAAGTTGTCCAACTTTTTCAGTTCACTTCAGTAATTCCGGATTTTATTATGCTTCAACTGATCTTGTAGAATAAACTTTTTGATCTTTATATGGATCAGGTCTAAATAACATATATAACATGAATGCAAGAACAACGAATGCAACAACTGTCCAGAATCCAAATGTTCCATATAATACTAATGAACCAATTTGATATACCATTAATGAAACAGCGTAAGCAAATACGTTTTGGAAGATAATTGCAAACCAGAACCATCTTCTATCATTCAATTCGTTAGCCATTGTTGAAATAGCAGCTAAACATGGTGAATCTAATAAGTTAAAGATTAAGAATGATAATGCAGCCATTGCAGTTGGGAACCATTGAGCTACACCAGCAGCAACGTTAACAGCATCTTCAGTATCTCCAGCAACATTAGCTAATACACCCATTGTAGAAACGATTGCTTCTTTAGCTGAGAATCCAGTTAATGATGAAGCAACTGATTGCCAGTTACCAAATCCAAGTGGAGCAAAGATTGGAGCAATAACATTACCAATAACAGCGATTAAACTATTAGCAGTATCATCAACCATACCAAATGATCCACCTTCAAATCCGAATGTAGATAAGAACCAAATAACGATACAAGCAACAACTAAAATTGTACCAGCTTTAATTAAGAATGCTTTTAATCTTTCCCATACGTGTAATAATACAGTTTTAACACTAGGAATATGATATTCTGGTAATTCCATTACGAATGGAGCAGGTTTACCAGAGAATGGTTTTGTTTTCTTTAAGATAATAGCAGAAACTAATACAGCAACAATACCTAAGAAATACATTGCAGGAGCAATCATTCCTCCAGCTTCCCAACCAGCAACTTTACCAGCCATAACTCCACCTAATAAAGCGATAACAGGTAATTTTGCACCACAAGGAATAAATGTAGCAGTCATAATAGTTAAACGTCTATCATTATCTTGTTCGATTGTTTTAGATGCCATAATAGCAGGAACACCACAACCAGAACCAATTAATAATGGAATAAAGCTTTTTCCAGATAAACCGAAATATCTAAATACTCTGTCCATGACGAATGCAATACGAACCATGTAACCACAATCTTCTAAGATTGATAAGAATAAGAATAAGATTGCCATTTGAGGTGCGAATCCGATAACTGCACCAACACCACCGATGATACCATCAACGATAACAGCAGATAATAAACCACTTGCTCCAACTGAACTTAAGAATCCAGATACAGCATCTTGAATAGCTACAACAAAGACATCATTTGTCCAGTCAGTAACGAATGTCCCAACAGTTGTAACTGAAATATAGTAAACAATATACATGATTAATAAGAAAATAGGAATTCCTAAGAATCTGTTTGTTACAATTTTATCAATTTTGTCAGAAATTGTTAATTTTTCTTTTGGTTTTTCAACAGTTGTTGAAATTATTTTTTGAATATAAGTATAACGACCATCAGTAACAATAC
The DNA here is from genome assembly GCF_013361255.1 of Faecalibacillus sp. H12. Classification (NCBI taxonomy): domain Bacteria; kingdom Bacillati; phylum Bacillota; class Erysipelotrichia; order Erysipelotrichales; family Coprobacillaceae; genus Faecalibacillus; species Faecalibacillus sp. H12. The sequence goes on from NZ_JABWDK010000021.1 coordinate 1,517, forward strand.
TTTCCATATCGTCATCTAATTCAGTTTCTAAATCTTTTCTTAATGCATCAATAGTAGTTTTAGCTTGAGCATCTAAAACAATATGATTCATTACTTTTTCATCATTTTCTAAAACTTTAACAGCATACCATCTTTTTTTGTTAGCAGCAATTGTTTCAGATAAAGTAGGAACAACAGTATCAATTGCTTTTTCAAGTTTTTCACTGAAAATAGCTCCTGGTAATTGATGTTCACCTTGTTTAGCAACTTTAACAGCTTCAGCAATTAATTCTTTTAAACCTGTTCCTTTTAAAGCAGAAGTTTCAATAATAGGACATCCTAATACCATTGATAAACGTTTAGTGTCAATTTTTAAACCTCTTTTTTCAATTAAGTCCGCCATATTTAAAGCAACAACTACTGGAACCCCAGTTTCAATTAATTGAGTTGTTAAATATAAGTTTCTTTCAATATTAGTAGCGTCAACTAAGTCAATGATGACATCTGGATCTTCATTTAAAAGAAAATCACGGCTGACAACTTCTTCTAATGTATAAGGAGATAAAGAATAAATACCTGGTAAGTCAACAACAGTAATATTATCTTCTTTGTTTCCTTTTACTTTTCCTTCCTTCTTTTCTACAGTAACACCTGGCCAGTTACCAACATATTGATTAGCACCTGTTAATGCGTTAAACATTGTTGTTTTACCACAGTTAGGGTTACCTGCAAGCGCAAATTTAATATTCATTTTTAACTTTCCCCTCCGTTATTCAACTTCAACACATTGTGCATCGTTTTTTCTAACTGATAATTCATAACCTCTTACAGTAATTTCAACAGGATCTCCAAGAGGAGCAACTTTTCTAATATATAATTCTACCCCTTTAGTGATACCCATATCCATAATACGTCTTTTGTAAGCTCCATCACCTTCAATTTTCTTAACAGTGACAGTGCTACCAACTTCTACTTCATTAAGTTTCACAACACTTCCCCCTTTTCTACACCATGATACGTTTTGCCATATCTTCATTAATAGCAACGCGAGAATCCTTGATATTAACAATCACATTTCCCCCGATTGCCGAAACAACAGAAACTTCAGTGCCAACAACAAAACCAAGATTATTTAAAAATCTTCTCGTTTCTTCGTTCCCACCAATTCTTTTGATTTTACCGGTTTCTCCTATGTTTAACATTGTTAACGGCATCTTACTTACCTCCTCAAGAATTTGTCCTCGCTAACCACATTAGGTTATGCTAATTTGATTAGTATTCGCTAACTATAAGACATAAAATATAGTTAGACTTCTCTAACTTCAAATAGAATATACTTCATTTTAAAATAGATGTCAACCCTCTTTCAACAATTTACAACGTGCTTATTCATTGCTTATCTCGGTTAAAATATGATATAATACAGTAAGAGGTGATGCGCATGAATTTACAAGAATCAGGAGAAATGTATTTAGAAACGATTCTCGTCTTATCGAAAAAGAATAAAGATGTTCGTTCTATTGATATTGCAAGAGAACTTAATTATTCCAAACCGAGTGTTTCTCGTGCTATTGGTTTATTAAAAAAAGATGAATATATTATCGTAGATAGTAAAGGTTATATCGAATTAACTGATAAAGGTGCCGAAGTAGCAAACACAATTTATGATCGTCATGACACATTATCTTCATTTTTTGAAAGTATTGGTGTTTGCCACGATACCGCTGTTAATGATGCATGTCGAATTGAACATGTAATCTCTGATGAAACAATGAATAAAATCAAAGAACACATGAAACAAAAATAACTCTTCCTAGGAAGAGTTTTTATTTTATAAACAAAAAAAGGTAAGTGATCTTACCAAACTTTTGCTTCCCTTAATAATCTTATGATAGGAAAAAGGAATTTGGCTAATTTAAGTTAAATAAATCATAAGACAATTAAACGAATAGTATTGCAGCAACGATGACACTAATTTGTAAAGCAAGAGCCATCAAGCTGCGCTTGAATTTCTTTTTCATAGCTCTTCAACCTTTCTGTGAGTTATCCCTCGCTAACTACAACTATATGTTAGCATAGGCTAACCTATATGTCAATAAATATTACATACTTTTTTATATTTATTCTTTTTATCATTTATTGAACTAAAATCTTTATAATATATCTTTTCTAAAAAGATTCATGTATAATATTTATAATAAAACTCAATAAAGAAAGAGAGGTGAAAGTATGCCAAGACCTGGAACTAGTGGAGGAGGTCATCGTTCATCTGGAGGACATTCAAGTGGTCGTGTAGGTGGTGGACATCATGTAGGTAGTTCAAGCAGACCAACAAGAAGTAGAAGTTCATCGCATGGATTTGGTGGAGGTTATCATCGTCAACCCCCACCACCAAGAGGAGGCTACCATGGTTACCATGGCTATCGAAGAAATGTTTATACAAGTTCATCAAGTGGTTTAGGAACTTTGATTGCTTGTGTAATTGTTTTCGCAGTTGTTATTTTTAGCTTTTTTATGATTGCTAGTGATGATAGTGACGTCGCATCAACAATTAATAGGGAAAAGATTGAAAATCCTGTTGCTTATGACAATAACTGTATCAGAGATGAATTAGGATATATTGAAAATCAAGGGAAACTTTCAAAGAATCTTAAAAACTTTTACAACAAAACAGGAATTCAACCTTATATTTATTTAAAGAGCTATGATGAAACACTTACAAGTGATAGTCAAAAAGATGATTATGCACAAAGCTGGTATGAACAAAACATTGATAATGAAGATACTTTCTTATTTGTTTACTATGAAGATCAAGATCCTAATGAAATAGGTTATATGGCTTATGTTAACGGGAAACAGGTAACTTCGGTAATGGATGGTGAAGCTGTTAATATTTTTTGGAACTACATAGATCGTTATTGGACAGATGATTCACTTTCTACAGTAGAGGTATTTACAAAGACCTTTAATTCAACAGCAGATACGATTATGGAAAAATCAACAACTTCTAATGATATTATTAAAATTATTTGTATTATTGTAGGTATTGTCATTGTTATCGGTGGAATTATTTATATTTTACGTATGAAATTCAAACGTGATAAAGAAAAAGCAAAAGAAACAATTGAAATTTTAAAAACACCTCTTGATAAATCTGATGATTTAAGAGATAAATACTTAAATGAAGAAGGGAAAGAATAATTATGGGAATTTTAACAAGATTTACAGACATCATGAAAAGTAACATTAATGCTTTATTAGACAAATGTGAAGATCCAGCAAAAATGATTGATCAAACATTAAGAGATTTAAGAGAAGATCTTGCTGAAGTCAAAAAAGAAACAGCAAACATTATTGCTGATGCTAAAAGTGCTGATCGACAAGTTAAAGAATGTGTAGAAGAGATCACTAAATATACAACTGCTGCACAAAATGCATTAAAAGCAGGTAATGAAGATGATGCAAGAACATTGATTGCTAAAAAACAACAATATGAAAGCAATCTTGTTTCATACAAAAAAACACAAGAACTTACTCATGCCAATGCTGATAAAATGCGTCAAATGCATGATAAATTAGTAAACGATATCGAAACATTAGAAGCAAGAAGAGATGCTATTAAAGCAACAGTTGCTTCTGCTAAAGCTCAAGAACATATTAATAAAATTGTTTCTGGTGGAGATAAAGCAAAATCTTCTATGGAATCATTTGAACGCTATGAAAAGAAAGCTGAAAAAATGTTAGATGCTGCAACTGCTGAAGCAGAATTAAACGCTCATACAAGTGCTGCTTCTACTCTTGCTGATAAGTATACATCAAACGGTAGTGACGCTTCTGTTGAAGATGAATTAGCTGCTATGAAAGCGAAACTTGGATTATAATAATGGCTTGGAATATACATTTGTATATTCCTTTTTTTGTATTATAATATTTTCGAGGTGAAACCATGAATAAAAATAATTATCATACCCATACCACGAGATGCTATCACGCTAGTGGAAAAGATGAAGAATATGTAAAAGCAGCTATTAAAGCTGGCATCAAAGAATTAGGATTTTCTGATCATACACCTTGGCATTATGATTCTTCTTTTAAAGCAACAATGCGTATGCCTGAAAGTCAATTAGATGATTATATTGAAAGCATTCGTTATCTTAAAGAAAAATATAAAGATCAAATTTCTATTTTAATTGGATTAGAATGTGAATATTTTGAAAGATATATGCCTTGGCTTGAAAAGATGTTAAAAGATAAACAAATTGATTACATTATTTTAGGAAATCATTACTATGAAACAGATGAACTTCATCAATACTTTGGAAGTCCTGTCAATGAATACTATTTAAAAGCTTATGTAGATCATTGTATTAAAGCAATCGATACAGGTCTTTATAGTTATATAGCTCATCCTGATCTTGTTTACTATGATAAAGATTCAAAACTTTATCAAGAAGAAATGTCACGTTTATGTGATTATGCTAAAGAAAAAGATATGCCTTTAGAATTTAATCTTTTAGGGTTTATGTCTGGTAGACATTATCCTAATGAATCTTTTTGGAAAATTGCTAGTAAATATCAAAATAAAGCCATCATTGGTTTTGATGCCCATAGCCCTGATGCCCTTTTAAAAGACGATATCTATCAACAAGCCTTCAATTATCTTTCTTCTTTAGATGTTGAACTGATTGATACTATTAAGACATTAAAAAAATAAGGACAATGTCCTTACAAAAAAACTATCAAGAATCTAAAACAGATCTTGATAGTTTTTATTAACAAGTTCAATTGCTTGTTTTCCTGAAATATGTTCAATAGTAATTTCTATGCAACAAAGAGCTTTCCATTCTCTTTGTATTTCTTTTTCAACAGTAACTTCATCTTCATTATATTTCAAACCTAATGTTTCAATCGCATGATAGATTTCATCATCTTCTTATAAGATTCTTGCTTTTCCAAAAAGAATGACACTTCTAAAATAGGTTGTTAATTCTTCTTCAATGACATCTTCTTGATCAATAATACTCATTGATACTTTCGGATTATTCTTAATAGCATCTATTTTATGTCCTTCTTTAGCACCATGAAAATAGATTTTTCCATCTTCATAAACAAAATTCATCGGTACTGAATAAGGATAACCATCATCCCCTGATAAAGCAAGCGTGGCTGTTTTGGCACGTCTTAAAATATCTAAACATTGTTTTTCGGTTAGCTCTTGTTTTTTTTTCTCATTTTTCTAAACATATCATCACCTATATTTCTAATGTAAAGAATTTATGTAAAATATCTTTTGTTACTTCTCTATTTTCTTTATTCACTAAGATTGTCAGATGATCTCCTAAATGTAAAACGGTATCCCCACGAGGAACAATTTCTTCAATTCCTCGATTAATTGAAATAATGACACATTCTTTCGGTAAGCCTAAATCTTTAATTGGTTGATCTAAACAACATGAACCAAGTTCAATTGAATAATGAAGAATTTCTTTTTCTTCAAGTGAAATTTCATGATTGCCATTTTTGATCATACGGTTTAATAAACTATGATAAATAGGTTCACATCTTAGCATATTTGCTACAATATAGCCGACAAAACTACATACAGCAATTGGTAAAAATTGTGATAAACTACCACACATTTCAGCAATTAAAACAATGCCTGTAATCGGTGCACGAACAATACTTGCAAAAAGTCCTGCCATCGCTACAACTATAAAGTTATTAAAATACATAGCTGGTACACCACAATAAGTTGTAACAACAAGAGCATATCCACAACCTATTAAACTTCCAAGAACTAATAGTGGAAAGAAAATACCTCCAGGAGCTCCTGATCCAAAAGAAATCAATGAAAAAATAAACTTCATAGCCAAGAGCAATAAAACAGAACTTAAAACATAATTTCCTTCATGAAGTAAATCAATAATATGATGTCCTCCACATAAAACATCTGGATAGAAAATCATAAATCCAATAGAAATAATTAAAGGAATATAAATCTTTTGATTATTCTTTAAAAAAGTGATTTTATCATAAAGTTTTTATATCAAACATTGTTGTTTTATTATAAAGCACACCTAATAAACCTGCAATAATTCCTAAGATGATTAAAAATCCATATTGACCTAAAGGCAAACTTTCAACAAGTGGAAAATAAAGAGATGGTGTCATCCCAAAAATATTTTTACTAATAAAATCTCCTGTAAGTGAAGCAACCATAACAGTTACTAAGGCAAGTGGTGAAAAGTTTTTATGAATTTCTTCTAAGGCAAACAAGACACCAGCTAATGGTGCATTAAATGCAGCCGAAAGCCCTGCTGCTGCCCCACATGTCAAAAGATACTTTTCTTCTAATTTCATTCTTTTAAATACAGAAGCTAGTCCTTTTCCAATCATAGCTCCTAATTGAATACTTGGCCCTTCTCTACCAAGAGATAAACCGCCAACTATTGAAAGTGTTCCTGCTATCATTTTAGCAAGGATGACCTTATACCATTTTTCGTCTATTTGATCAATCATTTCAGCTTCTACCTGTGGAATTCCACTTCCTGAAATATAAGATTCATATTTTAATAATTTAGAAATAATAAAACCAATCATTAAAATACAAATGATCCAAATACATAAATGAAATGTATTATTTTTAATATAATCGACAACAAAATAGGCAATCTTTTCACCATAAGATAACATCAATCTATAAATAACTGCCACAACCCCTGCTAATATACCAACAATAAAGCCTTCTAATAATACAATATTATCAAATCGACTTTTTGAACTTAAAAAACGTGCAATTGAAAACTCTTTTCTTTCCATAACTCTCCTCCCAATTCGATTTTTATTATAACACTTTGTCAAAAAAAAAAGAAACTGTACCATGATTTCTGTATGGTTAATGAATATAGTTTTTCATAATAATACAATAAGCACCTAATAAGCTTAACCATATTAATCCCATATAGACCATATACTTGGTATGATCGCCTGTTTTTACTTTTGTATTTGTATTTTCTTTTTTCGTTTCTTGTGATGTTTCTATTTTAATGTTTTGTAATTCTGGGGTCATTTCTAAAACGTTAGAATACCAAATAGTACCTCCTTCTAATTCATCAACATTTATTGACTCAAGAGGAAGATCAATTGTTTTTCCATTAATGATTAGCTTTGTATTTTTATCAAAATAGTAATTTTCATTATATCCTTTATCATTTAATTTAAGATATATACTATAGACATATTTTGTATTTTCTTTAAAGAAATCAATAAGATTTCCCCCGCTTCCTTTTTGGCTACCATAGCGTTTATTCCAATATGATGAAGAAGTAATACTACCTAACCCTCCTAAAAAAAGAAATAAGACAAGTCCCGTTATAAGTGTAAGAGGATAGATTGGATGTAAATAAAAAATGGTAATCAGTCCAATAATAGTGGTACTGATTACGATACATATTTTACGAGATAATCCTTTAAAATAACGATTATATAAGGGATATAAAATAAATCCTAGATAACTCATTCCTAATACATAATTTTGTGATAAAACAACTCTATTTTCAGAAACTAAAAGAGAAATCATGTCAACAAATAAATACTCTATTCCTAGAAAAATAAAAGTAAAGATTGACATCAATGCGATTGCTTTTAGATAATTACTTCTTTCTTTAAACGTATTCAAAACATCATCTCCTTTTTTCAGTTTCTTAAAATAACACATTTTTTAAGAATTACAATTTATAAAAAAGAGAGGTTGCCCTCTCTCGCGCTATTCTTCTGTTGCTTCGTCTTTTTCATCATAGTAATTTCTTACCAATGATTGTGTTTTTCTAATATGTTTTTCTACATTTGCTTTTGCAAGTGCTTTATCTTTCTTTACAATCGCTTCATAAATTTCTTTATGTTCTTGTGCTGCCTCAATTAAACGATTTGGTTGTTTAATTGAATGTCTGGAAGTAACATGAATATAATAGTTAATATCTGACAATAATTGTTCAAAATATTGTGAATGAGTTGCTCTATAAATAGCTTCATGGAAATCAATGTTTACTTCTGTAAATCTTTCTTGATCATTTTTTTCAGCATAGAATTCTAATAAATCATAGATTTCTTTAATTCTATCTAATTCTTCTTGAGTAACACGATCAATAGCAAGTTGTACAGATAAACTTTCTAAAACAACACGAATTTCTAACATATCATCAATATCTCTTGATGAAAAACCTAATACATAAACTCCTTTATTAGGAATACTTTTAACTAATCCTTCTAACTCTAATTGTTTTAAAGCTTCTCTAATAGGTGTTCTAGAAATATTTAGTTCTTTAGAAAGAACAACTTCATTTAATTTTTGTCCTTTTTCATATTCTTCATTTAAAATCTTATCTCTTAAAATACAAAAGATACGATGTCCTAAGGAACCATGTCCTGCATTTTCTAAAATATTTTTTTTCATACTATAACCTATCTATAATTGCTTGCGTGAATTCCTTTGTAGAAGCATGTCCACCAATATCACGCGTTACAATTTTTCCCTCTTCTACGACTTTTGAAAGTGCATCACGTAGTCTATTTGCTTGATCATTTTGTCCTAAGGCTTCTAACATTAACGCAAACGCTAAAAGAAGAGCACTTGGATTGGCAATGCCTTGTCCTGCAATATCAGGAGCACTACCATGAACAGCTTCATAAATACGGTATTCATCTCCAATATTTCCACTAGGAGCAAATCCTAATCCACCTACTAAACCTGCACATAAATCAGAAACAATATCTCCATATAAATTAGGAGCAACCAATACATCAAATGTTTCTGGTCTTAAAACAAGCTGCATACACATATTATCAATGATTACTTCTTGTTTTTTTATTTCTGGATAATCTTTACCTACATTTCTAAAACATTCTAAGAATAATCCATCTGTAAATTTCATAATATTCGCTTTATGAATGGCTGTGACTTTTTTTCTACCATTTGCTTTTGCATATTCAAAAGCATAACGACAAATTTTTTCACTTGCTTCTCTAGTAATTAATTTAATACCATGAGCAACATCATCACCCACCATATATTCAATACCTTTATAAAGATCTTCGGTATTTTCACGAATCATAACTAAATCAATATTTTCATATTTAGAATCAATTCCTTTAAAAGAACGAATTGGTCTAACATTAGCATATGTCGCAAATTTTTGTCTTAAAGCAACATTGACACTTCTAAATCCTGTACCAATAGGTGTTGCTGTTGGACCTTTTAATGCCCATTTATATTCTTTAATAGCATCTACAAGTCCTGGTTCAAAGACTTCTTTTGTTTTAGCAGCATATTCTGCACCTGCTTGATATTCTACCCATTCAATATCTAAATTCATAGCTTTTGTAATGTCAACAACACTTTGTGAAATTTCTTTTCCAATTCCATCACCTGGAATTAATACTGCTTTCATTAAAAGTCACCTCCTAATTCTTTAATTGCATTTAATAGACCACCATATTGAATCATTGTTTTTTCTCTTGGTGATAATTTTAATTTTGCGGTAATTGTTTGATTATTTGTTTTATTGATAACAGTAATATCTTTATTACTTTCAACACTATCTAATAAATAAATTAATTCATATTCATCTTGATCATTAAAGAAATCGTAATCTTTTTGATTAATAACAAGTGGTAAAATACCATTATTAATTAAGTTCGAACGATGAATTCTTGCAAATGAAATAGCAAAAATTGCTTTGATCTTTAAATAATTAGGAACAAGGGCTGCATGTTCACGTGAAGAACCTTGACCATAGTTATCTCCACCAACAATAAATCCTCCACCATTTTCAATGCATCTATTATAGAATTGATCATCTACTTTACAGAAAGAGAATTTAGCAAGATGTGGCACATTACTTCTATATGGGAGTAATTTAGAATCAGATGGCACAATATGATCTGTAGAAATATTATCTCCTACTTTTAAACATACTTTACCTTTAAATGTATCTGGTAATTTATCTCCTCGAGGAACTGGTTTAATATTTGGTCCCATATAAACTTCATTTTGAGGATCATATTCATCAATAAAGAAATTCTTATTCTTCACAAATGGTGTATTTTCAATATCGTCTAAATACATATCATCTTCAAATTCATCCGTTAAATATCCTTTGATTGCACTTAAAGCAGCAACTTCAGGTGATACTAAATAAACACTAGCATCATTTGTTCCTGAACGTCCTTTAAAGTTACGGTTGATAGTTCTAAGTGAAACACCTTTAGAAAGTGGTGCTTGCCCCATACCGATGCATGGTCCACAACCACATTCAAGAATTCTTGCCCCAGAGGCAATCATATCCGCTAAAGCTCCACATTTAGAAAGCATTGCTAGAATACTAGAAGAACCTGGAGCAATAACAAGTGATACATGAGTTGCTACTCTTCTTCCTTTTAAGATTTTAGCTGCTTTTAACATATCTGGAAGTGATGAGTTTGTACATGAACCAATCACTACTTGATTGATTTTCATTCCTCTTAATTCACTTACTGGTACAACAGCATCTGGACTATGTGGTTTAGCAGTTAATGGTACTAATTTTGATAAATCAACGGTGATTTCTTCATCATATGTAGCATCTTCATCTGCTTTTAATTCAACATAATCTTCTTCTCTTCCTTGTTGAATTAAATATTCTTTAGTAATTTCATCTGTTGGAAAGACAGAAGTCGTTGCTCCTAATTCAGCACCCATATTGCAAATAGTTGCACGATCTGTTAATGATAATTCTTTTAAACCTTCTCCAGTGTATTCAATAATCTTATTGACTCCACCTTTGACAGATAATTGTTGTAAAATATATAAAATAACATCTTTAGCCGAAGCCCATTTTGCTTTTTTACCCACTAAATTTACTTTAACAACACTTGGACATTGTAAATAATATGTACCTGTTGCCATTGCTACAGCGACATCTAATCCTCCTGCCCCAATAGCAATCATTCCCATCGCACCACATGTTGGTGTATGTGAATCAGAACCTACTAATGTTTTTCCTGGTTTTGCAAAGTTTTCTAATTGCAATTGATGGCAAACACCATTTCCTGGTTTAGAAAAAGTAATTCCGTGTTTTTTTGCTACACTACGAATAAACTCATGATCATCCATGTTTTCAAATCCTGTTTGTAACATATTATGATCAATATATGCAACTGCCTTTTCAACCGCTACATGTTCAATTCCCATTGCCTCTAATTGTAAATAAGCCATTGTCCCTGTTGAATCTTGAGTTAATGTTTGATCAATTTGAATCCCTATTTGTTGACCAGCGACTAACTCACCACTTTTAAGTTTAGCACTTAAGATTTTATACGCTAAATTCATTATTCTACGTCCCCCTTATTACGATTGTATACAATTATACATTTCATGTGTATTATTGTAAATACATTCTAAGCAAATAAAGGGATTTTTTTACGTATATTCCATTAAAATTGTATATTGTATACAGTTATCAATCATTTAAAAAGGGAGCAAAAGCTCCGCTTTTTTATAAATCTAAGGCATATGCAATCGCAAGTTTTGTTGTATCTACGATTGAATCAATATGACAACGTTCTTTACCATGTGAATTGATCACAGCCATACCAAATGCTGCAGCATAAACATTATTACCTGCACGAATTGCAGCATTAGCGTCTGTTCCATAATGGAAGAAAACATCAACACAATAATTTAAGTTTGTTTTTTTAGCTTGGTTGATAATTCTTGTAGTAAGTTCTCTATCATATGGAGAATAGTTATCTTTAGCACAGATACTTACTGTTTTTTCATCAGCATGATAATCAGGCCCAATTAATCCAATATCTAAAGCAACATATTCTTCTACTTCTTCTGGTACATAAGCTCCACCATGTCCGATTTCTTCATAAATTGGGAAAGCTAATAATGTACGATATTTTGGTTTTAAGTTATTTCTTTTGAAGTAAGCCATTACTTCAATTAAAGCAGCAACAGCAGCTTTATCATCAATATAACGCGAAACAACATATCCTGATGGTGTATATTCAAAATGAGGATCTACAGAGATCACATCACCATGATCAATACCTAAAGCCATAACTTCTTCTTTAGAATGAACATCTTCATGTAAGATAACTTCCATATGGTCTTCATCTCTTGGCATTGTTCTAGCATCTTCAAATACATGAACTGAGTGAGCTTTACAAATAACCATACCTCTATATTTACGTCCATCTCTTGTAATAATAGTAACGCCTTCACCTTCCATACTATGGTAGTTAACGCCACCTAATTGTCTTACAATTAAATGACCGTTATCATCAATATGACGAATAACTAAACCAATTGTATCTAAGTGAGCACCCATACATACTGTTTTAGAATTATCTTCACCTTCTAAAGTAATGTAAGCTGTTCTTTTACGATCATAAGTCACTTCATAACCAAATTCAGCTGCTTTTTTTTCTAATAAAGCACCAACTTCTTCATAATAACTTACTGGACTTGGTACATTAATAAATTCTTCACATAATTCAACTAATTCTTTTTTGTCAATATTCATTTCCATTTTATAATACCTCTTTTACTTTTTATCATATAAATGACATGCGCAGAAATGACCTGGTTCTACTTCTTTAAAATCGGGTCTATCTGTTTTACAAATATCCATTACTTTCGGACATCTTGTACAGAAACGACATCCTTTTGGTGGGTTGGCTGGACTTGGCACATCGCCACCTAATATTTGTTTATCTTCGATTCTTTCTTTTCCAATTCTTGGAATTGCTGAAAATAGTGCTTGAGTATAAGGATGTAATGGTTTGGCATAAAGTGATTCAGTATCTGCCATTTCCATCATATTACCTAAATACATAACCCCTACTCTATCAGCAATATGTTTTACAACACTTAAGTCATGGGAAATGAAGATATAAGCAATACCCATTTTTTCTTGTAATTCATTTAATAAATTAATGATTTTTGCTTGAATTGAAACATCTAACGCTGAAACAGGTTCATCACAAATAATCAATTTTGGTTGTAAAGCAATTGCACGGGCAATCCCAATACGTTGTCTTTGTCCTCCTGAAAATTCATGAGGATAACGATACATGTAATCTAAATTTAAACCAACTTGCTTCATAACTTCCACAACACGTGCATCACGTTCTTCTTTTGTTTTATAACATTTAGCGATATCAATTGGTTCAGCAATAATATCTTTAACTGTCATACGTGGATTTAAAGAAGCATAAGGATCTTGGAAAATCAATTTGATTTTATCACGTGCTTCTTGTAATTCTTTACCTTTTAAGCTTGTAAAATCTTGACCATCTAAGATAACCTTTCCTTCAGTTGGTTCAATTAGACGGATTACACTTTTACCCATTGTTGATTTACCACATCCAGATTCACCAACAATCCCAAAAGTTTCTCCTATTTTAACATCAAAGCTAATATCATCTACCGCTTTAACAACACTTTTTTTACCTCTTAAAGAAGATGATTTAATAGAATAATATTTCTTTAAATGTTCTACTTTTAATAAAACGTCTTGATTATTTTCCATTTTCTACATCCTCCTTATTCCATCTTTCATGATATTTCCAACAACGAACTAAATGGTTTTCACCATGTTCCATCATTGCTGGACATTCTTGATGACAGATTTCTTTAGCGTGTTTACAACGTGGTGCGAAGAAACATCCTTTTGGAAGTTCATAAAGCATTGGTACAGAACCAGGAATAACTTCCAATTCTTCTTGATCATCGCTATCGATATCAGGAATTGATCTTCTTAGACCAATAGTATAAGGGTGTAAAGGATTTTTAAATAAATCTTCTACATTTGTATATTCTACGATCTTACCTGCATACATAACGATTACGTTATCTGCCATTTCTGAAATAACACCCATATCATGTGTAATTAATAATACGGCTGTATTTAATTCTTTTTTCATTTTATTAATTAATTTTAAGATTTGTGCTTGAATAGTCACATCTAATGCTGTTGTCGGTTCATCACAAATCAATAATGATGGATTACAAGAAAGTGCCATCGCAATCATGATTCTTTGTCTCATCCCTCCAGATAATTGATGAGGACAAGAAGCAAATACTTTTTCAGGCATTGGAATACCTACAAGTTTAATCATTTCTAAAGCACGTTCTTTAGCTTCTTGTTTACTCATTTTTTCATGAGTTAAAACAGCTTCCATAATTTGTTTTCCAACAGTAATAACTGGATTTAAGGATGTCATTGGCTCTTGGAAAATCATTGAGATTTCTTTACCACGAATATCTCTCATTTCTTTAGGAGATTTCTTTAATAAATCTTCTCCTTTATACATAATTTCACCAGCAGTAATTTTACCTGGAGGAGATGGAATTAATTGCATTAATGATAAAGCTGTCATACTTTTACCACAACCAGATTCTCCAACTACTCCTAAAGTTTCTCCTGGTTTGATACTAAAACTTACTTCTTGTACAGCAGGAAGCGCTCCACGATCTGTAAAGAAGGTAATACCAAGATCTTTGACTTCTAATAATTCTTTATTTTCACTCATATCTTTTCCCCTTTTTACGATCTTAATTTTGGATCAAGCGCATCTCTTAATCCATCACCTAACATATTGAACGCTAATACTGTAATAATAATAGCTAAACCTGGAATTACTGAATAGTATGTTGCACTACGAATATATGGTTGTGAAAAACTAATCATTGAACCCCAGCTTGCCATTGGTGCTTTAACACCTAAACCTAAGAAGCTTAATGATGCCTCTGACATAATTGCATTTGGAATACCTAATGTTACAGTAACGATTAATGTTGATAAACAGTTAGGTAATAAATGTTTCATGATAATTCTAAAACTATTTCCACCGCTGACTTTACATGCATCGATGTATTCCATCTTTTTAAGACGCATAACATCCCCACGGATAAGTCTGGCTGTTGAAGCCCAACCTAAAAGACCGAGCGCTAAGTAAAGGTTAATTAAACCTGGTCCTAAAACAAACATGATTGCCATCGCAAATAATAAGAATGGAAAAGATGAAAATACTTGAATTAAAAATGAAATAACAGAATCTACTTTTCCACCATAATATCCGGCACAAACACCCATTGTATAACCAATAACTGTCGCGATAATTTGTGAAATGATACCAACACTTAAAGAAACACGGCATCCATAAATAATTCTTGAGAAAATATCTCTTCCTAAATCATCTGTACCAAACCAATGTTGTCCGCAAGGTTTCATTAAACGATCTGTAAGAACTTGTTTGTTTGGATCATAAGGAGCAATCAATGGTGCAAATAAAGCAATTAAGCATAAAAGAATAACGATGAATAAACATACCATTGCTACTTTATTTTTCTTGAAAATGTTCCAACTGATTGACCAATAACTTTGATATGTTTGATCTTTTTTCTTTTTAAACATTTTATGATGACTCCTTTCCTAAACGAATTCTTGGATCGACTACTGTATAAAGTAAATCAACTACTAAATACATAATGACACAAATAACCGCAATATACATAACGCCACCTTGGACGATTGGTAAATCACGTGTATTAATACTATCTACTAACATTTTTCCAATTCCAGGAATTGAAAATACAGATTCTACTAAGACAGATCCTGTTAAGATGTTTCCTAAATCAGATCCTGCAATTGTAATGATTGGAATTAACGCATTACGTAAAGCGTGTTTAATTGTAACAACCCAACCTTTTAAACCTTTAGCTTCAGCTGTACGAATGTAATCTTGTGATAAAACATCTAACATACTTGTTCTTGTAATACGAGCAATACTTGCTGCATATCTTGTACCTAAGGCAATACCTGGTAAGATAAATGATTTAAAACTATCAATACCTGATAAAGGTAATAGATTAAATTTCAAACAGATAACAATTTGTAAGATGATAGCAATCCAGAATGCGGGAGCTGAAATACCAAATACAGAAATTGTCATTAAAACCGAATCAACCCATTTACCATGATTAACGGCAGCCACAACACCTACTACTACCCCTAAAGCAACAGCTAATATATAAGCAATACCAGCAAGTTTAGCCGTTACTAAAAATGAACTTGTTAAAATATCAATTACTGGTTTATTTTGGAAATATGATGTTCCAAAGTTCCCTTGAAGCATATTTCCTAACCAACTGAAATATTGAATATAAATTGGTTGGTCTAATCCCATTTCATGTGTAACACGTGCAATCGTTGCTTGATCAGCGAACTCACCTAACATGATTTCAACTGGATTACCAGGCACAATGTTTAACACAAAGAATGTGATTAACGAAATACAAAAAACGACACCAATAGCTTGTAATACACGTTTTAGTAAATACTTCGCCATATTTTTCCTCCTTTTTCCTACAATAAATATATGGAATGCATTGCTGCATTCCATATATGATTAACACTTATTTAATTTCATTTACTATTTTTTAGATAAATCAATATCAATGTTATATAAATGATAAATTAAGTTTCCTAATTTAGCATTTTTTACATATGGTTTAGCAACAAATTGTAACTTACCATAATATAATGGAATTGTTCCATAATCTTCACGAGATAAGATATAATCTGCTTTTTTGTATAATTCAACACGTTTATCAGAATCATTTGATTCTCGAGCTTCTTTCATTAATGAATCGAATTCAGGATTATTGTAGAATACACCTTTTCCTACAGCGTTTTCTGAATAGTAATAAGTATACATTTGGTTATCAGCATCTGCATATAATGGGAACCAACCAAGAACTGTAGCTTGTAATTCACCAGCAGCTCTAGCTGAAGACCAAATACCTGCATCAATTGTTTCTACATTCATAGTAATTCCTGCTTCTTTTAAGTAAGCTTGTAATGCAGTAGCGATTTTTTCTTCTTTTTGTCTAACTTTGCAAGTAAATGTAGGGTTTGAAATACCTGCATCAGCTAAAACTTGTTTAGCTTTTTTAACGTTATGTTCATAAGTTTTTAATTTGTCATCATGTCCTGGAACACCTGGGTTTAAGAATGATGAAGCTGGTTCAGCAGCACCATTTAATACGGTACTACATAATTCTTTACGGTTAATAGCTAATGAGATTGCTTCTCTAACTGCTTTATTACTTAATACTGGATCATTATCTTTAATTGATAAGAAATATGTACCTAATGGAGTTACTTGAGTAATTTCATCTTTTAAATCACTATCTTTATATTGATCTAATAATGAAGTATCTAAGTCACACATATCAATGTTACCTTGTTCATATTCCATCATTTTTGTACTGTAGTCATCAATATAAACAACTTCTAAACGATCTAAGTTAGGTTTTTTACCATGATATTTTTTATTTGGAACCATTACAACTTTAGTTTGTTCATCATTTTCTTTAATTACATAAGGACCAGTACCAATTAAGTTAGTTCCTTTACCCCAGTTTTCACCAGCAGCAGCACATGCATCAGAAGGATAAATTGATGCATAGTCCATACCTAAGTTAGCAACAAATGGCGCAAATTTGTAATTAATATGTAATTTAAAAGTGTAATCATCAACAGTTTCAAAACCACTTAATTCAGTAGCTTTACCATCTAACATATCTTGAGCACCAGTAATCATGTTGTACATATATGTATTTGTACATCCTGTTGCTGGTGTAAACATTCTTTCGAATGTATATTTAACGTCTTCAGTAGTTAAATCAGAACCATCTGAGAATTTAACACCTTTTTTAAGTGTAATTGTATAAGTTAATCCATCATCAGATACTTCTGGCATGTCTTTAGCAAGAACACATTCTTCTTTATTGTCATCATTCCAACGATATAATCCTTCTAATACGTTGTCAGCAACAGAAGAAGCCCCTGAGTTAGTATTAGTTTGCATATCTAAACCAACTTTTGGATTAGATTGACCAAAGCGAAATACTTTTTCGCCACTTTCTGTACTTTTGCTTGAGCTACTTGAACCACCACATCCAGCTAAGGATACAGCCATTGCAGCAACAGCAAGAACAGATAAAGATTTCTTTAATAAGTTCATTTCCCTTTCCTCCTAGTTTTAACAATTCCCTACTTAAACTTTCTTAAAGCACCTTTGTATTATATCAAAGGGCTTTCTTGATTTCAACAGAATGTTGCATTTTTGTATACAATTGAAAACAATTATCTAATTCCATACCTTATTATCATACTTTTTTATTTTTTTTTGCAAAAAAATGTTCTTGTTTATGCAAAAAAACAATATCCAATCCATATGGATATTGTTTTTTATTTTAAAGCATACTTGTCATTCCACCATCAATAACAAGTAATTGTCCTGTTGTATAAGTACAAGCGTCACTTGCAAAGTAAATTAGTGCTCCATTCATTTCACCTTCACGACCAAATCTCTTAAGAGCTACTCTGTTTTTTAAAACAAGAGAACCCGGTGCATCTAAAGCATCATGTGTCATTTCTGTATCATAGACACCTGGTGCAATCGCATTAACAAGAATACCATAAGGGGCTAAATCTCCAGCCATGGCTTTTGTAAGATTGACAACCCCGCCTTTAGCCGCAAAATAACTTACTTGAGCAGGTCCAGCTTGAATACCACCAACCGATGAAATATTAATAATTCTTCCATATTTTTGTTTCATCATAATAGTTGAAACTTCTCTTGCCATGAGGAAAACACCTTTTAAATCCGTATCTAAAACTTTATCCCATTGTGCCGTTGTATGATCATGAAGACCACTTGAGTATTCAACAACACCTGCATTATTGACAAGAATATCAATTTTTCCAAAATGATCTACGACAGCATTAACCGCATTTTTAATACTTTCTTCATCTGTAACATCACATGAAACAGGTAAACAATCATGTCCATTTTGTTTTAATTCTTTAGAAAATTCTTCTAATCTTTCTTTTCTACGTGCAAGAATAGCGACATCACATCCTTGTTCACTCAATGCTCTTGCAAATTGTTGTCCAAGTCCACTTGAAGCTCCTGTAACAACCGCTACTTTTCCTGTTAAATCAAAACTAATCATCTTTATTATCTCCTATTCCATCACACGGATTGCATGATATCCCTCATGAATTGCAGTTAAAATTTTTCTTGGTGCAACAGCATCTCCAATAACAGCAACTTCATCATATTTTTCATCTAATAATTCTTCTAATTGATTATTAGGTCTAAATCCAACAGCATTTAAAACAGTATCACATTCAAGCGTCATTGTTTGTCCATCTCTTTCAAATGTAACACTTGTTGGTGTAATATTTGTTACTTTAGCGTTTGCTTCAACTTTAACACCACGATCTTTAACCATTTTTCTTAAATGTTGATCGTTGTTTAAACAATGGTTTGCTGTAAATAAGATGTCTGGACACATTTCTACTAATGTCACATCTCCATCTTTTCCAGCAATATCACAAGCAGCTTCTGTTCCAGCAAGACCAGCACCAATAACAACAACTTTTTTACCAACTGTTGCTTGATGTGTTAAATAATCACTCGCAAGAACTGTTGTATCAATACCTGTAATTGGTGGCATAGCAGGAGTTGAACCAGCAGCTAAAATAACTTTGTCATAATCTCCTTCAAGATTATCTTTTGTAATTGCTGTATTTAAATGAATATTAACTCCTAATTTTTGACATTGTGTTTCTAAGTATTTAATTAATTTTAAAACATCCGCTTTAAAATCAGGACCACCTGCAGGCCATAAAGTTCCACCTAATTTATCCTCTTTTTCATATAAATCAACATCAAAACCACGACGTTTTGCAGTAATGGCAGCCATCATACCAGCTGGACCTCCACCAATAACTAATACATTACGTTTTTGACCATTTGGAAGTGGTAAAGCATAAGCTTTTTCTGCATAACATAATGGGTTTACTGCACAATAGTAGTGTTTTCCACTAAATCCAGCGAGTAAACATTCATTACATCCAACACATGGAGCGATATCTTCTTCATGATGTGCTTTGACTTTTTTAGGCCAATATGGATCAGCTAACATTTGATGAGCAAGTCCTACATAATCTAAAATACCATCTTCAACAGCTTTTTTAGCCACTTCAGGATCTTTTAAGTTCCCATCACCTAATACTGGAACGCTTACAATATCTTTAATTGCTTTTTGTACATCAAGTTTATATCCTTCTTTACTATAAACAGTTGTAATCGCTTGGAACCATTCTTCATAACATCCTGTATCAACATGTAAAGCATCAACCCCTGCTTTTTCTAAGATTTTAGCCATTTCAATACCTTCATTAATGGTTCTAAAGCCTTCTACTCTTTGATGTGGTGTAAATTTAACAAGTACAGGCATTGTATCTGGAACGTTCTTTTTAATTGCTTCAATACATTCCAATGTAAAACGCATACGATTTTCAAGTGTTCCACCATATTCATCTGTTCTATTATTCCATTGAACAGAATGGAATTGATCTAATAAATATCCTCCATACGCATGTAATTCAACGCAGTCTGCACCAGCATTTACAGCAAGTGAAGCACTGTACCCTACTTTTTCTACTAAATAATGAATATCTTCTTTTGAAAAAGGTTTACAAATTAAATTTGGGAACCAGAATGCACCTACACTACCCGCACTATAAGGTGGTGTAAAAGGATCGGTAAATTGTTGACGTCCTAAACCTGGTGATAATTGTACACAGACTTTTGCTCCATAAGCATGACATCTTTCAATTAACATATTTAATCTTTCTACATGATGGAAATCAGAAAGTTCTGTACATGGTCTTGGTTCATATTTTGTCGAAACAACGTTAGCACCTGTAATAATTAAACCAGCGCCACCTTTTGCTCTTTCTTCAAAATAATCAATACCTTCATTACAATAAGCTCCATCAGCTTCTCCTGTTGTTCCCATAGGTGACATGAAAATTCTGTTTTTTAATTTCATTTTACCTATGTATGTCTTATCAAATAAACTCTTAGCCATTTTCTTTTTCCTCCTCTACCAGAGTAAATGTTTATTTAACTCAAGTAAATTATATAACTGTAAAACTAAATGTCAACGCTTTCATAAAATAAAAGTGAATTTTTTAACAAGCCTCTTTCCATTAATTCTATGGTATATTATTTCTAAGGAGAATTTTATGAAAATAACAAAAGAAGAAATATCACAAACAGCTGTTCAGCTTTTTTTAGATAAAGGATATAACAATGTCACAATTCAAGATATTTGTAACGAATTACATATCACCAAACCAACTTTATATAAATACGTCAATAATAAAGAAGAGCTTATTTTAGATCTTTATGATTCAACCATCGATCATCTTGTAAAAGACACGTATAAACTAGTTGATAGTGATAGTCACTACCAACAATTACTTATTGTCTTTTCTACATTAATTAAAGATACTAAAAAATATGGTTATGATTTATTTAGTCAAATGTTTATTGCGAATTTAAAAGAAAATCGTCATAGCTTTGATATGCGTGATAATCTTACAAAACTTTGTATCATCATTATAAAAAAAGCCCAAGAACAAAAAGAAATTCATAATTTATCGAATCCAGAGATTTTATATCAAGCTTTAGCGCATGCCTTTACAGGACATGAAGCTTTATGGTGTATTAAAAAAGATTCACCTTGTTTTGATGAAGCTTTTTATCTAAGCATGAATGCTTTATTAGAAGTAGATTCTACTTATCAAGATTTATACAAAGAATATTTGTAAACAACTTATTTTATTGATAGAATAGTCGAGGTGATGAAAAATGCTTATAGAATGTTCAAATATAAAAAAATCATTTCAAGGAACTGATTTATTAACAGATATTAGTTTTAAAGTAGATGACCATGATAAAATTGCGATTATCGGTGTCAATGGGGCGGGTAAAACAACCATCTTAAATATCTTAATTGGTGAAGAAAGTTATGATAGTGGTGATTTATTTAAAAGCCGTGATTTAAATATCGGCTATTTAAAACAGCATCATGATTTAGATATGAATAAAACCATTTATGAATGTGCTTTAGAAGTCTTTGCGTCGCTTATTCAAATAGAAAATCGTATGCGTGAATTAGAAAGTATGATGTCTTATGATCATAGTGAACAAGTCATGAATGAATATGATTCATTGACTCAAAGATTTAATGAAAAAGATGGCTTTAGTTATCCAAGTCGTATTGTCGGGGTTTTAAAAGGAATGGGTTTTGTGGAAGAAGACTTTCAAAAATATGTCCATGAATTATCTGGAGGTCAAAAAACCAGACTTTGTCTTGCCAAGCTTTTATTAGAAGAACCTAAACTTTTGGTTTTAGATGAACCAACCAACCATTTAGATAGTCAAGCAATTTCCTTTTTAGAAAACTATTTAAAAGGATATAAAAATGCTTTGATTGTGGTTAGCCATGACCGTTATTTTATTGATGTTGTTTCTAATAAGATCATTGAAATAGAAAATGGAAAAAGTCATAGTTATAATTGTCGTTATGAAGAATATTCTATTCAAAAAAGAACACAACGTGCGATTGATTTAAAACACTATATCAATCAACAAAAAGAAATAAAAAAAATACAAGAAAGTATTGATACATTAAAATCATTCAATCGTGAAAAAAGTATTAAACGTGCAGAATCGAAAGAAAAACAACTTGCAAAGATTGAACGTATTGACCGACCAGAAAATTTACCAAGTGCCATCACTGTTCAATTTACACCAGCTATTGAATCAGGTTACGATGTTTTAAAAGTTAATGATTTATCGATGCGTTATGATCAAATTGTTTTTGAACACTGTAATCTTGATATCAAAAAAGGAGAACGCGTTGCGATTGTTGGTGAAAACGGGGTTGGTAAAACCACTTTATTTAAAGCGCTTGTAGGTCAATTGCCAATTGAACACGGTAAAATTCGTTTTGGTAGTCACGTAGAAATGGCCTACTACGATCAAGAACATGAATCTTTAAATTATAATAAAACGATTTTTGATGAAATCAGTGATTGTTATCCACGTATGACCAATCAAGAAATTAGAAGTACTCTTGCTATGTTTAACTTTAGAGGCGACGATGTCTTTAAAGATATTGCAATGCTTTCAGGTGGAGAAAGAGGACGTGTTGTTTTAACCGAAGTTTTATTAAAACAAGCTAACTTCTTAATTCTAGATGAACCAACCAACCACTTAGATATTTCTTCCAAAGAAGTTTTAGAAGAAGCTTTAAGAAGTTTTGAAGGAACAATTTTATTTATTAGTCATGATCGTTATTTTATTAATAAAATTGCGACTCGTGTAATCGAAGTACAAAAAGATCAATGTCTTTCTTATAATGGTAATTATGATGATTATTTAAATCAAAAAACACCTGTTGTAGAAACAACTCAAAAGATTGTTACAGAAGCTAAACAAAGACAGATCATTGATAAAAAAACTAAGAATGAAATTAAAAAACTTGAAAGAACGATTGATTCTTTAGAAAAAGAAATTAATTCTTTAAAAGAAGAACTCACAAGTGAAGAAGTTATGAATAATTATAAAAAATATAATGAAATTACAGATTCTATTGAAGAAAAAGAAATGGAATTAATGGAAATCATGGAAAAATGGGAACAGTTACAAGCCTAACTGTCCCATTTTTTTCATAATATAAAAAAAATCAATATTTTAATATTATTTATGTATAATAGCCTTGAATTTAAGGAGGATATTTAAAATATGTTACACAAAACTTTAAAACCATTTCCTAAAGATTTCCTTTGGGGGGCAAGTACAAGTGCTTATCAAGTAGAAGGTGCAAGTTTAGAAGATGGAAAAGGTCCATCATGTCAAGATGTTAAAGTTGTACCAGAAGGAACTTCTGATTTAAAAGTCTGTGCAGATCAATATCACAGATATAAAGAAGATATCGCTTTAATGGCAGAAATGGGATTCAAAACTTATCGTTTCTCAATTTCTTGGTCAAGAATTATTCCTGAAGGAACAGGAGCTATCAACCCTAAAGGGATTGAATACTATAACAATGTGATCGATGAATGTTTAAAATATGGAATCGAACCATTAGTAACTATGTTCCATTTCGATATGCCTGCAGCATTAGATGAACGTGGATCATGGGGAAACAGAGACTCAATCGATTGGTTCTTAAACTTCGCAAAAGTTATGTTTGAAAACTTTGGTGATCGTGTTAAATATTGGTTAACAATCAATGAACAAAACATGTTAACTTTAGTTGGACCAGTTATTGGAACATTAATGATTCCTGAAGGATGTACAAATGTTTTAAAAGAAACTTACCAACAAAACCACCATATGTTAGTAGCACAAGCAAAAGCGATGGCTTTATGTCATGAAATGTTACCAGGTGCTAAAATTGGACCAGCTCCAAATATCTCATTAGTTTACCCAGCAAGCTGTAAACCAGAAGATGTTTTAGCTGCACAAAACTACAATGCTATTAGAAACTGGTTATATTTAGATATGGCTGTTTATGGTGTTTATAACAACTTAGTATGGGCTTATTTAGAAGAAAATGATGCATGTCCTGAATTTGGTGAAGGTGACGCAGAAGCATTAAAGAACGGTCATCCTGATTTCATCGGTTTCAACTATTATAATACTGCTACTGTAGAAGCTAGTGATGGAACTGAAGAATTAGATCCAGGTGCAGATCAACAAACTGCTCGTGGTGAAGCTGGTGTTTATAGAGGATATAAAAACCCTAACTTACCAACTACTGAATTTGGTTGGGAAATCGATCCTATGGGATTTAGAGCAACAATTCGTGAAATGTATTCAAGATATCGTTTACCTATGGTCGTTA
Organism: Faecalibacillus sp. H12; assembly: GCF_013361255.1. NCBI lineage: Bacteria > Bacillati > Bacillota > Erysipelotrichia > Erysipelotrichales > Coprobacillaceae > Faecalibacillus > Faecalibacillus sp. H12. Next base: position 26,325 of record NZ_JABWDK010000021.1, read on the forward strand.
CTGAAAATGGTTTAGGTGCTTATGATACTTTAACTGAAGATGGAAAAGTTCATGATCAATACAGAATTGAATATCTAAGAAAACATATTGAACAAATTCAATTAGCGATTACTGATGGTGCAGAAATGATGGGATATTGCCCATGGTCAGCAATTGATTTAATTTCTACTCATGAAGGTATGGTTAAACGTTATGGATTTATTTATGTAGATCGAGATGAATTTGATTTAAAAACATTAGATCGTTATAGAAAAGATTCATTCTATTGGTATAAAAAAGTTATCTCATCTAACGGTGAAGATTTAACTGATTAATAATTAAGTATTTTAAAAAGAAGTTTAACTTTGTTAAGCTTCTTTTTCTACTATTATAAAGCAAAAAATTACGAATTATTACTTCGTAATTTTTTAGTAATATTTTAATTATTTTGTTATAGATTTTTTATTTTTCTTGTGAATATACTCTGCCATTACAGCCATACTAATACTTCCTGTTACAACATATAAATAAACATAGTTTGTATCACCCGTTTTAACTGCACTTGTTTTATTAACTGGTTCATTTTTTATCGTATTTTCTACAGGTGTTTTTATTTCATTATTTAAAGATTGTTGAGCTGTCCATTGCCATAAATGTTCTCCATTATTTTCTGGTTCATTTTTAGCTGTATGAATCCAAGAACTATGTCCACCTGTTTCATATGTAGTTAATATAGCACCTTTATCTTTTAATAAAGTATAAACTCTTAATGCACTTTCTTCGTATTTAACTGTTGTATCATCTTTAGCTTGAATAACCCATGTTGGTATATTAATTGATTTTATCTCTTCATCTGTAATTATTCTACCTTCACCATATGTTTTTATGTTTTGTTGATCAATAGCTGGACATGTTGATACTACTGCAGCAAATAAATTTGGATTATGTACAACCATATCTAATGCCATATACCCTCCTGCTGAACATCCATAAGAATATATTCTATTTGAATCAATATTATTATTTTTTATAATATTATTAATCAATTTTGTTGCATCATCAATATTTTCTGACCATTCATGTGGAGTTTGAGGCGCCAATACATATGCTCCATTAAAAATATTTTGTGCTTCATCGCTTGCTAAAGCAACAGCTCCTCTATTTGCTTTTAATTGAGAAAGATTATTATAGTGTAATCCTCTAAATCCAGATTCTCCACCTCCATGAAACCATACTATAAGTGGGTGTTTATTCCCATCATTTGCATTATTAGGTGTATAAAATTGATATTTTAACCCATTTGATTCACCTGCACTAAATTTATCAATTTCTTCATTTATGATTTTTTCATTTTGTAAAAATTGAATATTACTTAATTCACTTCCATCTTTTAATGGTAATCCCTCATTCAAAGTAATTGTATACTTTATATTCAATAAAGAATTACACCCTTTTAACGTTGTAAAATTTGCTGTAAAATCTAATGTGCTTTTCCCTTTTGTTTCTTCATCGGTCACTAAGTGTAAAATAATATTTCCATTTTTTTCTTCTACACTTTCAACTTTTCTTTCTTCATCATATAATCCACAATGTTGTAAACCAGATTGAGAAGTAGGACCAAAAAATTCTTTTTCAAGTTGGCTAGAATATACTGTTGTTCCTGTTGCATGAACATTAAACATATCTTTTGTTATCTTACTATCATCAATTTCTAGATTAGATGTTTTCAAAACAACAGAATCTATAGCTTCTCCATCATCATAAACTATAGAATGTAAATCAAAATTAACGTTTTGTCCATCTAATGCATAAACTGGAATAATTGCAAAAGAGAACAACAACATTATACTAAATAAATAAGTTGTAATTTTTTTCATTATACCCTTCCTTTCTATATTTAAAATATATAGAAAATAATAGATAAATTATATTTATTTAGTGACTTTCTCGTCATTAATATGTGACTTTCTATATTGTCCTGGTGTCAATTTAAATATTTTTTTAAAAGAATTAATGTATTGTGTTTCGTTAGAAAATCCTATATTAAACGCAATATCAGTAATTGTTTTATTATTCAATTCTAACTCAATTAGCGATTTATTTAACCTATATTGAGTTAAATAATCTTTAAATGGCATACCTATTTCTTTTTTAAAAAATCTTGAAAAATACTCTCTAGAATATCCAAAATATTTTGCTACCTCATATACAAGCAATTCTTCATTATAGTGGTTATTAACATATTCTAATATATCTTTTGTCTTTTCTGTTTTAATCATTTTACGTTCATTTTTACAATTTTCGTATAAAAAAATTAACATTTCCAATGTCACCATTAATATGTTCATATATTTGGTAGATTGATTACTTATATAAAAGCTATAAATATCCATCATATATTTTGTTATTTTCTTATTTAAAAACGGCTCGTCAATATTGAAATATATATTCTTAATATCAGGTATCATTTTCTTTAAAAATCCGTAATTTACATGCATTGTATATCCTACAATTTTTTCATCAAATTCTTTATATTGAGGTATAGAATAATGAATTTCTTCACAATTTGATATATTCACTTCATTCTTATAACGAATTCTTTTCATCCCATCATTAAAAAAAATAACTTTTCCTTCAAACACTATTGATAATTCTAAAGACCTATGCCAATGTGCTGTACAAATTTGACATGGACTTTTTTTATGAGGATAAATACTTATAGGTAAATTATTCATTGTTTTTGTTATTTCATAATATATTTTTTGCATTTTTCCCTCCGACTTAAAATTCAATCCATTGAGTTATTATTTTTAATAGCATTTTTTATATGTCTTTAATTGCAAGTTTTCTAAAACACTTATTACACGTCCTATATAAAAAGCTGAAAAAACAGTTCCTAACCCAATACCATAAATAGAACTACGGCAAACAAGACAGATAATTATTGTTGCTAGAATCATACTAATATCAAAGATGTTCTTACATAAAGAATAAGGTCTATGGAAAACTTCTGAAATACTTAATACCAAACCATCAACAGGTGTCATAATTAAATTTCCTTTAATCATAAAATACACACCTATTGCACAACACGTATTCCCTATTAATAACACAAGGATTTGTGTATAAAGATTCAAATTTATTGTAGGTATTATGTATTGATATAAATCTACCAAAAAACCAAAAATAAAAGAAAACGGAATTTCTAAAATAAACTTCATACTGATTTTTCTTTCAAGAATCATTTGAATACAAACAAAGATTAAATAAAAAACAATATTTGCTTGTCCAAATGTTAGAAAAGTTAAAAAACTTACCGCATAAGGAAGGGTACTAAAAGCACCAACCCCTAAATTCGATAACGTATTACATGTAATTCCCAATACTAAAATATTCATTCCTAATAAATAATAAACATATCTTTTCATAGCATCCCTCTTTTCAAAGCTATTTTATTGAATTTGTTAATAACTTTCCAATATTATTATTTCATATTATAATAACTATAAGTTATGAGGTGATACTATGAATATTAAACAACTTGAATATTTTGTTGATTTAAGTCAAACATTGAATTTCACTAAAACTGCGCAAAATTTCTATATTAGTCAAACAGCTATTACTAAACAAATCCAATGTTTAGAAGATGATTTAGGTATTCCTTTATTTCATCGTACAAAGAAATGTGTTTCTCTTACAAGTGAAGGCCGATCATACTTACCGTATGCAAAGAAAATATTAGAAGATATTGCTTTAAGTTATCAAATTATCGAAGAATATCAAAAAGGTAATCAAGGAAGTATTTTTATTGGTTTTATTAAATCTTTAGATGACGAACTTCTTTTAAAGTTATTGCAAAAAATAAAAGACCATTTCCCACACATTGATCTTCATTATAAAGCGTATTCAAGAAAAGAACTTTTAACATTATTTAAAGAAAGACAATTAGATGCCATTATTACTTTTGAATACCCCGAAATAAAAGATTATCAACATCTTCTTATAAAAACATGTCATCTAAGAAAGTATTATCATCAAGCTTGTTCACTTGATTCTTTAAAACTTATTTATGATGTTCGTCAAGAATCTATGGAACAGTACGAAATAGAACAAACACTTTTAAAAGTATGTTTAAAAGAAGGATATGCCATTTTACATGATTTTATCGAATCAAATCAATATTCTAAATATCTTCAATATCAAGATTTAGATATTCTTTCTTCAATATCTTTATACTATCATAAAGATTCTACCAATAAAATTTTAAAAAATATTCTTCAACTCATAGAAAAAGGATAGCCTCGCTATCCTTCTATATTTGTAACCAATTCTACAGGTTGTTCATATTCAAAATATTTTGCTGTTTCTGCAACAATTTCTTTTCTTAAACCAATTAATCCAATTAAGTTAGGAATTGCCATACACCCATTGACAATATCCGCTAAGACAAAGATAAATTCTAAAGACATAAATGGTCCAATTGCAATAAATATAATAAAAACAATTTTATAAATCTTTACTGCTTTTAAACCTTTAAGATAATACATACATCTTTCTCCATAATAATTCCATCCAATAATTGTTGTAAAGGCAAAGAATACAAGACCAATATTGACAATATATTTACCAATTAATGGAATAAATAGTCCCACTGAAAATGCATGTGTTGTCATCGCTGCACCATCTAATCCTGTTGTATAAGATTGTGTCAACACGATAGCAAGACCTGTCATAGTACAAATCACAATCGTATCAATAAATGTTCCTGTCATGGAAACAAGTCCTTGTTCAACACAAGAGTCTGTTTTAGCGGCAGCGGCCGCAATTGGAGCACTTCCAAGTCCACTTTCATTCGAGAAGATACCTCGACTAATTCCCTTTTGCATCGCAATAACCATCGTAATTCCAGTTCCTCCACCAAAAACTGCTTGAGGTGTAAAAGCTGATTTAATAATTAAAGCAACGGCACTTGGTAATACGGTAATATGTGACACAAGTATTAAAACGACCCCTCCAATGTATAACACACACATTAGTGGAATAACTTTTTCTGCCACGGAAGCAATTCTTTTGATTCCTCCAATAGTAATAAAAGCAACTGCAATTGTTAGAAGAATTGCTGTTATGTAACGTGGAACATTAAGTGACATTGAAAGTCCATCAGAAATTGATTTTACTTGCGTAAATGTTCCAATTCCAAGTAACGCTACAGATACACCAAAGAAAGCAAAAATTTTTGCAAGCAAAGGACTATGTAGACCTTTTTCTAAATAATACATTGGTCCTCCTGCAATCTCACCATTTTCATCTTTTTGACGATAACGAATTGCAAGTAACCCTTCGGCATATTTAGTAGCCATCCCAAAAAAGGCTGAAATCCACATCCAAAATAAAGCACCGGGTCCTCCTGCCGCAATTGCAGTAGCGACACCGACAATATTTCCTGTCCCTATCGTTGAAGAAAGTGCAGTACATAAAGCTTGAAAGCTACTGACGTCTCCATCTCCTTTTTGTTTTTTAAAGATGCATTTAAAAGCTAATTTTAATTTTGTAAGCTGGATCAATCTTAATTTGAAAGTAAAGTAAATACCTGTCCCTAATAATAGACAAATAAGTGGTAATCCCCATACATAATCATTAATTTGTTTTAATATTTGTGTTAGTAATTGCATAAAAAAACTCCTCCTAATAAATTAGTCGGAATTAATAATGAAAAAATACTATTTAGCCACTGTCCTTTTACCTGAGAGTTTCACCCTAACGGGTTTGCTCCTTCGGTGTTCAATTGAATGAATCTCTCCAATGGTTCGTCCAATAGCGATCCTTTTACCTGAAATCTTTAATTCTTCGGTGTTCTTATAGAATCTCTTTCGCCATTATCATCCGATATACGTTCTCATTATACCAAATTGTATACAATTGTAAACATTTATTTTATAATTATTATTTGTTATAATGCACGTATGAAAAAAAATAAATATTTAATACTTACGATACTTTGGATGATTTTTATCTTTGTGATGTCACAAACTCCAGGAAATGATTCTTCTAAACAAAGTAATTTTATTGTGGATATCATTATTCACATACTTCCAATTACAAGAGATACCCTTTCCTTCATTGTAAGAAAATGTGCACATATGACAGAATATGCCATTCTTGCATTCTTACTTTATAAAACTTTTATACATAAACAAAATCCATTGATAAAATCATTTATATTTACTGCTTTATATGCCTGTAGTGATGAATTTCACCAACTCTTTATTTCTGGCAGAGCTGGACAAATAAGAGATGTGTGTATTGATTCAACAGGGGCATTGATCATGCTTTTAATCATTTATTTTATACTTAAAAGAAAGGACAAAAAAATCGGTTCATAGAACCGATTTTTAATATATACTAAATACCAAATAATAAGTCTACATAAGTTGGAATTGGCCAATAAGAATCATCAACTAATTCTTCAATTGTATCCACTGTTTCTCTTAATGATTGCATCATTCCGAAAACATCATCTCTCCACATAGTAGCTACTTCGAAGATTTCTTCTTCGCTTGCTTGTGCTTTTGCGATATTATTTTCTAATGTCGTTAATTTATCTTTAGTTTCTTGTAATAACGTTGCAAGTTTTGTTGCATCTTCAGTTAAGAATGCTGCTGGAATACCTGCTTCTTTTGCAGCAACAACTTCTGATGATACTTTAGCTAAATAATCACAAGCTGCTGGATAAATTTGTGTTTTAACCATTTTAACTGCAGTTAAAGCTTCAACTTGAATTGTTTTAATATAGTTATCTAATAAGATTTCATAACGTGAAGCGATTTCTACTTTTGTATAAACACCTTGACGATCTAACATATCAATATATTTTGCATCTTTTAAGCATTTTAAAGCATCAACAGTGTTTTTGTGGTTAGGAAGTCCACGTCTTTTTGCTTCTTCTTCCCATTCAGCTGAATATCCATCACCATTGAAGATAATTCTCTTATGTTCAGAAATAAATTCTTTAACAACTTCTTCAAATGATTTTCCACCTTCAATAGCTTCAGCCATTTGAGTCATTTCTTCAGCTAACATTGAATTTAAGATTGTATTTGGACCAGCTACAGATTGTGCAGAACCTACAGCACGGAATTCAAATTTATTACCTGTAAAGGCAAATGGTGAAGTTCTGTTACGATCTGTATTGTCTTTAGAGAATGTTGGAACAACAGAAACACCTGTATCAAAACGTCCAAGTTCTTCATGATCAGATTTTTTACCAGTACAAATATCTTCTACAACTTTATCTAATTCTTCACCTAAGAACATAGAAATGATTGCTGGTGGTGCTTCGTTTGCTCCTAAACGATGATCGTTTCCAGCAGAAGCAATTGACATACGTAAGATTTCAGCATATTCATCAACAGCTTTAATTGTACAAGCTAATGCAGCTAAGAATGGTTTATTTTCTTCAGGATTTTTTCCTGGATTAAATAAGTTGATTCCTGTATTAGTAATTACTGACCAGTTATCATGTTTACCAGAACCATTAACTCCAGCAAATGGTTTTTCATGTAATAAACAACGTAAACCATGTTTTTTAGCGATATCTTGAGCAATTTGCATTAATAAATGGTTGTTATCTGTAGTAATATTTACTTTTGCATAAACACAAGCAACTTCATGTTGTGCTGGTGCAACTTCATTATGTTTTGTTTTAGATGGAATTCCATATTTCCATAATTCAGCATCTAAATCTTTCATGAAAGCCGCAACTTTACGTTTTAAAGAACCGAAGTAATGATCTTCTAATTCTTGTCCTTTTGGTGCCATAGCTCCAAATAAAGTTCTACCAGTTAATTTTAAATCCATACGTTCTTGATAATATTTATCATCAACTAAGAAATATTCTTGTTCAGCCCCTACTGAAGCAGAAACTTTAGTTACCCCTTCAACCCCGATTAAAGGTAACAAACGACAAGCTGCTTTACTTAAAGCATCACATGATCTAAGTAAAGGTGTTTTTTTATCTAATGCTTCCCCTGTATATGAACAGAATAACGTTGGAATATATAATGTTCCATCTTTAACGAATGCAGGTGATGTACAATCCCATGCTGTATATCCTCTGGCTTCGAAAGTAGCTCTTAAACCACCTGATGGAAATGAAGAAGCATCAGGTTCTCCTTTTCTTAATGTTTTCCCACTAAATTCTAGAACAGCTTTTGACCCATCTGGTTCTAAGAAAGCATCATGCTTTTCAGCAGTTAATCCTGTCATTGGTGTAAACCAGTGAGTAAAATGTGTAGCTCCATGTTCAACTGCCCAAATTTTCATTGCATTCGCAATAACAGTTGCACATTCTTTTGATAATTCTTCGCCTTTATCAAGCGATTCATGGAATGCTTTATATGTTGATTTAGGAATTCTTTCCTTCATAACATCATCAGTAAAAGCTAGGCATCCATAATCTTCAACTAACTTGTTAAATTCCATCTTTGTATCCCCCTTATTTAGTATATAAATTATCATTTATATGATGTCATTATACAAACGAAAATATGGGTTGTCAATAACCATTACAAAGTTTTTATCATTTTGATAATTTTTTATTTATTTTATACAAAAAAAGAGCTGCATACTATTGAGCAGCAGTTCTTTTAGCTTTCTTTTCTTCTTTTCTTCTTTTCTTTTCCCATTTACGATGAGTTTGGTTATATTCTTCAACTTGACAGTGAATTCTCTTATTTGAATGAACAACAGCATCCACAAATCCCATTTGATCTTTTGGAGCAACAGTTTGACGAGTTCCATCGTCCATATAGATTTCATATGAATGTGCATTTGTAATGATCTTTGTCATTTTAGCGATTGGATCAGTAATTGTTTCACAGTTCATTAAGTTTATTTCTTTTGTTTTTCCAATTCTTCTATGAATTTCTAAAGTTCTTCTTTTTACAACATATTTATAAGGTCTATATCCAAATAAATATCCAATAGCAACAACCCCTAATACAATAATTGCAGGTAAATCACTAAAATTACCTGAAACAATCATATACACCACATAGATTACATAAAATACACTAAAGTATGCAGCAGGTAAATTTAATTGAACTTTAAATTCTTTTTCAAATGGTGTTAATTCCGCATTTGATTCGACTTTTTTTGATTCCATAAAAACCCCTCTTTAATTCTATACTTTCAATATTTAATAAATATCAATTTTCTTTAATAAAGTCAACTCATATTCATTAAATATTTTTTTATAAAATAAGGGACGGGGAAGCCCGCCCTTATTTATTATCTTATTTAATTTATCAATATTAAGCTTCTGCAGCTTGTTTGTTTTGATATTTTTCGTAAGAGATTAAGAATGGTGTGTAAATAACTGTTGAAACAACAATTAAGATTGCTTGAGTTACTGCACCCATTACGTTAGCACCACATGCTAAGAAACCAAATACGATTGGTGGAGTTGTCCAAGGTACTGTTAAACATGCAA
>NZ_JABWDK010000022.1:0-34018 GCF_013361255.1 Faecalibacillus sp. H12
TACTCCGCCTAATAATTTAGAGCGAACCTCTAAGCACCGGATAATTTAATATACCTTTATAAGTAGTGGTATTTCTATATGTATTTGAGGTGATTTAAATGATTAAAAGATTTAATAAAAAAGGATTTACATTAGTAGAAATTATTGTTGTATTAGTTATTCTTGCAATACTTGCAGCAATTGCTGTTCCTTCTGTTTTAGGATATGTCGAAGAAGCTAAAAAAGAAAAATATATTGCAGAAGCTAAAGCTATTTACACTGTTATTCAGGTTGAAGAAACAAAACTTGCAAATGAAATAGATTATACAGATAAACCATCGGGTTATAATAGAGCGGAAGAGTATATGTATGCTAAAATTTGTGATAAATCAGATTTTAATAAAGTGGGTGAAGGAATTGTTTCTCAAAAAACCGGAATACCTAAAGTAAGTAATATCCATTCATCTAATGATTCAAAGATGTATATTTTAAATTGGACAAGTGAAGATGGTAAAATAATAGACGCACAAATAACAAAAAATAAGAAAGTAGATATTCTTTCTGTTAGCCAATAATTAGCATATTAAAATGACTTATATTATTATAAGCCATTTTTGTTTAATTATTTCTTGTAATTATAATAATAGATAATTGTTGGATTATTAGAAATTTTGTATATATGTGTTATAATATAACCAAAAAAGGGGAATGGGCATATGAAGGAAAGATTGAAGAATAACAAGGGTTTTACGTTGGTAGAAATTATTGTTGTGTTAGTGATTTTAGCTATTTTAGCTGCTATTGCTGTACCTGCTGTTCTTGGATATGTAGATGAATCTAAAAAGACACGCTATATTGAAGAAGCTCATTCTATTTATACAGTTATTCAAACAGAGGAAGCAAGGTATAAAGCTTTAGGCAATGAATTAAATGATGATACTTATAATAATACTGAGTATAAAAAAGAATTAACAGAAACAATAACAAAAAAAACGGATATTCAAAATGTGACGTTTGGTACTTGCAGTCATATTGGAAAAGATAATGCAGAGTACTATGTTAATTTTAAAAGCGATGATGGAAAGAATGTTTATTCTGTAATTAAAAGAAATAAAGATATAACAGTAAGTGTTAATTAGGGTGAGGAAGATGAAAAATAAGAAAGGTTTTACGTTGGTAGAGATTATTGTTGTATTAGTAATCTTAGCTATTTTAGCTGCGATTGCTGTACCTTCTGTAATTGGTTATGTAAATGAAGCTAAAGAGTCTCGCTATATTCAAGAGGCACATTCTATTTATACAGTGGTTGAAACGGAAGTGGCTAAGTATAAGGCAACAGATAATCCTAGTGAAGATGCTATAGATAATTATATTAAAGATATATTGAGTGGTAATACAATTGCTACTGCAGATAATAATCAATTAAAAGGTATTATTGCGAAAAAGACAGAGTTAGATGATGTTGATGTAGAAAGAAATGGCAATACTTATAAAATGTATTGGATCAGTGATGATGGTCATCATATTGAAGCTACACTCACAAAGAATAAGGATGTAAAGATTGTAAGTACTGATAGTAATCATAATTTTGATTAGATGAGGTTTTTATGGATTCAATTATTATTTTGATTTATGTATATATGTTTTTAATAGGAATGTGTGTTGCGAGTTTTATGAATGTTGTGATTGATCGTGTTCCTAGAAACGAGAGTTTTGTCAAGGGAAGAAGTCATTGTGATCATTGTGGTGAGACTTTAAAATGGTGTGATTTGGTTCCTATTGTAAGTTATATTTTTTTAAGGGGTAAGTGTCGTTATTGTCATACTTCGATTCCTATTAGAGGTTTTTTGATTGAAATTTTTGGTGGATTGATTGGTATGTTTTGTTTTTATCGTTTTGGTTTTAGTATTGAAACGATTTTAATGTTTGTGATTGCGATGATTTTACTTGCGATTACAATGATTGATTTTGATACAATGATTATTCCTGATGGTTTAAATATAGCTATGCTTCTTGTATCTATTGTTTTAATGTATGTAAGACATATGTCTTTGTTAGAAAGCATTATTGGAATGTTTTGTATTTCTGTACCAATGATTTTATTAAATGTTTTAATTGCTGAATCTTTTGGTGGTGGAGATATTAAATTAATGTTTGTCTCAGGAATAGCTTTAGGATGGAAGTATAGTTTACTTGCTGCTTTTATTGGTATTTTACTTGCAGGAAGTTATAGTATTTATTTATTGGTAAGTAAAAAGATTAATAAAAAAGGACATATTGCTTTTGGTCCTTATTTATCAATTGGTATTTTTATTGCTTTATCTTATGGTAGTGAAATTATAAGTTGGTATTTAAATTTAATGATGTAAAGAGGTGATAGAATGGCTACATTTAAATATATTTCGAAAGATATGTCAGCTAAAACAATAAGAGGAACGTTAGAAGCTGATGATCGAAATGATTTAGTGAGAAAGCTTAAAGAACAAAATTTATTTTTAGTAAGTTGCCAAGATGTCACTAAAAAGACTGTTAATCAGTATAAAATGAAATTAAATGAATTATCAGCTTATTCTAGAGAAGTAGGAACAATGCTTGCTTCTGGTTTATCTTTGATTCGTATTTTTTCTATTATGGTTCGAAGAGAAGATAATAAAAAAATAAAAAAAATTTATGAAAATATTTATATAAAGTTACAACAAGGATATACTTTATCCGCTGCTATGGAAGCTCAAGGTGTTGCTTTTCCTAATTTAATGATTCAAATGTATCGTTCAGGTGAAGCAAGTGGGGATATGGATAAAACGGCTTTAACGATGTCTAATCAGTATTCTAAGGATCATCGTATTAAAGGTAAAACAAAGTCAGCAATGATGTATCCTATTATTTTGATTGTTATTACAATTGCTGTTTTGTTGATTGTTTATTTAGCAGTGCTTCCTTCTTTCTTTGATATTTTTAAAAATGTTGAATTACCATTGATTACTAAAATCAATATTAGTATTTCTAAGTTTTTACAAGATTATTGGTATTTTGTCTTATTGATTGCTGCAGGTTTGGTTGTCACTTTTATTGCTTTACTTAGAGTAGAAAAGGTACGTTTTCAAGTAGATAAATTAAAAATAAAAATTCCTAAGTTTGGTAAATTGTTGATGACAATTTATACGAGCAGATTTGCGAGAACTTTATGTTCTTTATACACAAGTGGGATGTCTATTGTTAATGCTTTAAATATTGCTAAAACAACGATTGGTAATGTTTATATTGAATCACAGTTTGACGGAGCTATTAAGAAATTAAGAAACGGGGAAAGTTTATCTCAAGCAATCAAGGACATTGATGGTTTTGATATTAAATTAACAAGTAGTATTTTTGTAGGAGAAGAAAGTGGGCGTTTGGAATCAATGCTTACTACTCTTGCAGATGATTTTGATTTTGAAGCAGAACAAGCATCAGAAAGAATGATTACCCTTATTCAACCATTAATGATTATCTTTTTAGCAGTTGTTATTTGTTTAATTATTATATCTGTATTATTACCAATTTATACATTGTATAACAATGTAGGAAATATGTAGGAGGAATTATGAGTTATATTGTATTTTTATCAACAAAAGGATTACAAATGGTTCAAGGAAATGTTTCAAAGAATAATATTCATATTTCTTCTTACAAAGAATTTGAATTTGTTGAAGGAACAATGTTAGATGGGAATATTCTTGATGATCAACCTATTAGAGATGTTTTACTTGATTTAAAAAAAGAAAATGTTGATAGTGTGAGACTTGTTGTTGATAGTGGACAAATTTTAGTGAAGTGTTCTGTTTTACCAGAAGTTTCTCATAAACAAATGCTTCAATTTGTAAAGGATGAATTTATTGATGTTGAAAGTCAATATACGGATTTATTATATGATTATGCTGTTATAAAAGATAAAGTTGAGGGTAAAGAAGGTCAACTTGTTTTGTGTGCGGCAATGGAAAGAGAGTTTTTAAAGCCGTATATTGATTTGTTTGATGAAATGGGAATTTCATTAGAATCAATTGATATTATGACAAATTCAATTATTAAATTAACAGAATCTATTCTTAAATTAACAAATCTATCTTATGTTTTAACAGTAATCAATGGACAAGATGTTATTCATTATTTATTTATTAATGGACAATATGAAATAGCTAATAGAACACGTATTTTCTCTGATCGTGGAACAGTTGCTTTTATTACTGAATTATCCAATTCACTTACTAAATTAATGCAGTTTACTAAAGGTGCTTATAAAGATGCTCAATTAGAAAAAATCTATTTTGCTGGGCTAGAAACTTATGAAGAAGATATGTTGATGTCAACTATTTCTTCTAATTTGAGTATTGAGACATCTCGTTTTAAACCAACAAACTATACTTGTAGTAAAGATAATAATTTTCCTATTCATAAATATTTATTTGTAGGAAGTTTATGGAGGAGATAAGATGGCAAGAAACAGTAACAAAGATATTGATTTTTTATCTGTCTATAAAACAAAGAAAAAAATAAATACAAATTCTAAAACAATCTTGCTTATCGCATTACCTGTTTTACTCATTCTTATTTTTGCGACAAGTACACTTTATTTAACAATCACTAATAGGAACTTGCAAAAGGATGTTGATACATTGCATACACAAATAGAAGAGGCTCTTGCTGCAACAGCATCTAATACAAATTCTGATCAACAAAAAGAATTAAGTAAGCTCAATGAACAACTTACAAACTTACAAACAATTACACAAACATTATCAAAATACCCTCAAATTGATAAAGGTATTTTAGAAACAATTGATAAATCATGTAAGAACTTAACAATTGATTCAATATCATTTAATCAAGAAACAGGAGCTATATCACTTACTGTAACAGCTTCTAAAGTTAATGGCTGTGAAGAAACAGTAAGAACACTAAGAGAATCAGGTACTTTTAAAACAGTTGATTACAATGGGTATACTCAAGATGGTGGTGTTAGTGAAACAACGGAAACCGTAACAGATCCTACAACAGGTGCGACAACAACACAAGCAGTAACGAATACAACACCAATTACTTATAAATCATCGATTACATGTACATTAGAAGGAGGAACGACAAGTGGACAAGATTAAAGATTCATTTAAAAAACTTTCTTCTAGAGAAAAGACATTGATTTATATATTAGTGATTTTATTGATTGTTTGTTTTGGATGGTTGATTTTATTACAACCACAATTAACGTCGCATACATCATTAAAGTCTTCAAAAGATAGTTTAGAATTACAACTTACTGAATTAAAAGGAACAAGTTCATCTTCTTCAACAGAAGATATCAAAACACAAATTATGAATGTTAATCAAGAAATTAAAGCTTTAAATGATCAATTTTACAATCTTATGTCAAAAGAAGATATTGATCAATTGATTACAAATCTAACAATAGAACATAAAATTAGTCCTACTAATTTAACAATGTCTGAAATAACACAAACAGATTTATCAAGTAAAAAGAGTGATGATAATTCATCTGATAACGCAAATGATAATACAGATGAATCTAAATCATCCAATGCTTTAGTTTATTCATGTGTTGTTACTCAAACATGTAAAGGAACAAAAGCTAATTTACTCAATTTAATTGAAGATGTTAAAAATATGAGTGGTTTACATATTAATTCTGTTGCCTATGAAAATTCAACAGGTAACTTGGATTTAACAATTACATATACAGTTTATATGGTAGAAAAATAGTAAAAGAGGTGCAAACAATGAACAATAAAAAGGGATCAACAATTGTATGGGCAATTACATTGATTATGGTTCTTGTAGTCATTGTAGGTGCCTCTTTGTCTTTTGCATATATAAGTTATAACAAAGCAATTCAATATAAGTCTAAAACACAAGCTGAATTAACAGCACAGTCTGTTGCTCAAGCACTTGTAAATCAAATAAGTCAATCTACATCATCTGAAACATTTGAAGGTCAAGATCAAACTATAGCAGAAAATACAAGAAAATTAATTCCTGCAAATGATGGTGATGTTAAAAGGATAGAAGGTAGTGATATTAAGATTTCTAATAAAAAAATTGGGACTGTAAATTATGTTACAATTACTAGAAATCAAAATAATCAGTTAACAATTGTAGTAAAAGCTACTTATTCTAAACAAACTTCAACTGTTAAGGCTATTATGAAAAAGGAAACTGATGGAAACCAATGGAATATTTATAGATATGAGGGGGCTTCATCATGAAAAAAATAAAGAAAAATGTTAAAGGTATGACACTTATAGAAGTTGTTGTTTCTTTACTTATTGTATCAACTGCATCACTTATAATGGTACAAGGATTTGTTACAGTTAATCGGTTGTTTTCTCAATCAAATCAATACAATGAAACAACAAGTAAAGTACGTGCTGCACTTATTTCGGATGAAAATGGGGAAGTAGATTCTACAGATGATGTAAAGGTAAAATGTGAAGAAGCCACAGCACAAGTTTATTTTTATAAAGGAACGAGTCAAGAAGTATTTCTACAAGGAAGTGTTTATCGAGCAACGAGTAATCAATTTTCTGATAATCAATTAAGAACTTTTACAAGTAATACAACACTTAAACCGGTTGCTCCTGATGAGCCAAGTGTAGATGTAGCAACAGGGTTATATAAATCGTATTGTAGAATGATGGAAGAAATACGAGATTATTTAAAAGAAAAAAAATGCGGATCAGCAGATAATTTAAATAGAGTAAAGGGATATATAAGAGAGTACCTTTTACAGTATACTACAGAAGAACAACTCATTAAATTAGGAATTAATACGAACACTAACCTTGTGGATAAGTTAGGAGAAGTTTATATAGCGAGATATTATCCAACAAAAACAGAAATGCCATCTATTACTGAAAATACTGCAAAGGCACTTGGAAAATGGAATGATAATATTTATAGCCAAAGTAAGAATGTTTATCCGGGTACAAATGGGGAAAATTACTGTTATCCAACACTTATACCTACATTTAAAAGTACTGATTCACTATATGATATATTTGAAAATAATGATGCTTATAAGGATAAGATTTTTATAGCTTTATACAATCATAATGATGTTCAATTACCAAATACTATACAAGCAATATATAATAATAATTCAAAAGATACGGATGAATGGTATGTATATGATAAATTAGATAATGGTGAAAAAAATATATATAAAAGAGAAGATTTTTTAAAAAATTATTCAAAATTTTCTGATTTCAATTCTAAATATTATGCTACAAGATGGCAAAAAATAAGTGCACAAGAATAAGGAGGAGAGATTAAGATGTCGATAAAATTTAATAAAAAAGGTATGACATTGGTTGAAATAACTGTTGTTCTATTGATTGCATCTATTTTAATGACAATTACTGGTGGCATCTTGATTAATTCTTTAGGTTATTTTCAAGATACAACAGCTTTATCTACTGATAAATCTGTGGGTGATGGTATTTTGGATTTTATTAATTCTGAAATTGAATATTCTTCAGATGTAAGGATACAAGAAAATCAGCCCGGTGGAAATGATTGGCATAGTATTTATGTTGAAAATGGCCAATTATATAGAGATGGAGTAGCTGTATTTGATGAAGATTATTATTATAATAAAAGAAAACTGGAAATAAATGTTAATGGATTTAAAAACGGATATAGATTAGATATGAAAATCTATCTTAAGAAGAATAATGAGATAAAATATAGGACATCACATACTTTTGAATTCTTGAATCTAAAGAAAACAAAAAAGGCAGATAGTACATACAATCCATTTAATAATGTTTTAAGTAAAGTTTCTGTTGTTAATGAAAGAAATACTGAAAAAAATAACGAAAAATATAGAGTTTGGTATAAGAAAGATTATTCCGAAATAAAACCAGATGAAGAAAAAAAAGACGATTCAACTGATACAGATCAAACAAAAGATGGTACAGTAGCTGATATTATTTTTAATATAGATGCTAATAATTATTGGGGTGTTTATCACGATGATATTGGATATAGCTATAAAAAAGGTGACATTGTTTGGTACAATAATAGTTGGTGGCAAAAAGTGAATGATTACCATAATGATAAATATCCTGGAAGTTCAGCAGTTTCTTGGAAAAAATTAGATAGAAATTTTGATATAAATAGTGCATATGATAAAGGTGATATAGTCATATATGATAAAAAATATTATCAGTGCAAAAGTGACTATTTTGATTCTAATCATCCTCCTTATAATGATAAAATTGGGCAATGGGATTGTTTGGGAGATATAAATAATCCAGATGTAGTTGCAAAAGTAAAAAATAATACATATGATAATACGTATAATAATACATTAAAAACAGTGGTGAAGAAATATTTATCTGATGAAAAGTATAATGATGCTTTGATGAGCATAACAAAACAGGGATACGAGGAATACGATGCAACAAAATCATATAAAAAAGGAGATATTATAAAAAAAGAAAGTTCATACGATAGTGATTTTTATGATTTATGGATGGCGTGTGTAGATACAAATTTACCACCGAATGGTCCTGCGAATGGGTGGATAAAATTGGATAATGAATGGGATTCATGTAGTTCGTATATAAATGGAGATATTGTTTATTGTAAAAAGGAAGGCTTAAATTCTTTTATTGTAGCTATAAAAGATATTTTTGAGGATACAGTTCCATATCATGATGTTTTTTATCCAAAGAATTTTTGGAATACGGTACAGTATTGGTGAGGAGGTTAACACATGAAAAGTTTACCAATAGGTGAAGTATTAAAAGAATATGGGTATATTAATGAAGAACAGTTACAAATTGCATTAGATGCCCAAAAGAAAGATAGAAGTAAAAGATTAGGGGAACATTTAATAGATTTAGGTTTTGTTAGTGAACAACAAATGTTAGAAGCTTTATCTGATAAATTAGCTGAACCTTTAGTTTCATTGGATAATATAGATTTTGATATTAATGCTGTTAAAAAGGTTCCTGAAGCAATGGCACAAAAATATAATGTCATTGGTTATGCTTTTAATGACAATGTGTTAACAGTAGCAACAAGTGATCCTTTAAATTATTATGGGTTAGAAGATGTAAGACTTGTTTCAGGTTGTCGTATTAGTGTTTCACTTGCAACAAAAGCAGATATTCAAATTGCTATTGAAAGATATTATTCAGATGTTGATACTTTGAATTTAGTAGCTGATATTGATGAATCGACTTTACCTGAAGTAGAAGAGGATCTAAATTTATTTGATGCGAATGAAGATGATACACCTGTTGTTAAATTATTAAATTCATTGTTAATTAGAGGATATAATACAAGTGCTTCTGATATTCATATTGAACCATTTGAAGATAAATTGCATGTAAGAATGCGTATTGATGGAATGCTTGTTGATTATTTAGATTTAAATAAAAATATACAAGCGGCTTTGATTGTTAGAATTAAAATTTTATCTAACATGGATATTGCTGAAAAAAGATTACCTCAAGATGGTCATTTTATGGGAGTAATTGATGGAGTTGAATTAAATATTCGTGTATCTGTTATTCCTACCATCTTTGGTGAAAAGATTGTTATGCGTTATTTGAATTCTAATAGTACTATTGACCGCTTAAGTACTTTTGGAATGACAGAAGAAAACTTTAAGAAAGTGAATCATATGATGTCTATGCCACATGGAATTATCTATGTAACGGGTCCTACTGGAAGTGGGAAAACTACAACACTTTATATGATCCTTGAAAAATTAGCTCAAGGACAAATCAATATTTCAACGATTGAAGATCCTGTGGAAAGAAAATTAAATCGTATTAATCAAATGCAAGTCAATACAATGTCTGGTCTTACATTTGATAGAGGATTGCGTGCTTTAATGAGACAAGATCCAGATGTAATCATGGTTGGAGAAACTCGTGATAAAGAAACTGCTGAAATTTCTGTTCGTGCAGCTATTACAGGACATTTGGTTGTCAGTACATTACATACGAACGATGCTATTAGTACGATTGTTAGACTTGAAGAAATGGGTGTTGAACCTTATATGGTCGCTAACAGTTTAGTAGGTGTTGTTGCTCAACGTTTAATGCGAAAGGTTTGTCCTTATTGTAAAAAGGAAGTAGCCACTTCTTTATCTGATCGATTAGCTTTACAAGAAGGAATTAAATATATTTCTAAAGGAACAGGCTGTCCTCATTGTAATCAAACAGGTTATAAGGGGAGAATTGCTATTCATGAAGTTATTGAAATAGATAGTAAAGTACGTAAAATGATTTCTAATCAAGAAGAAATAGATGATATTATGAAATATCTTGTTGAAGAACAAGGAGTAGAAACTTTAAGAGATCAAGCTTTAAAACTAGTTAAAGAAGGTAAAACAACAGTAGATGAATTCAATAAGATTATTGCTTATATTGATTAAAGGGGAATGTTATGGCAAATATTAATGATATTTTAAATGATGCAAGAATTAAAGGATGTAGTGATGTCCATATTGGTGAAAATACAGGTATAACATTGAGACAAGATGGAAAACTTATTGGATTTGAACAAGCTTTTAGTAATGAAGAAATAAAAGAAATGATTTTATCAATGTGTAAAGATCGAATTTTAAAGATTGTAGAAAAACATGAAGATGCTGACTTTGTCTATGTAAATGATTTAGGAAGACATCGTGTTAATATTTATTTTCAACAAGGTTATATGACAGCCGCAATTCGTATCATCAATGAACAAATCAAGACATTAGAAGAATTAAATTTACCTGATGTTTTACATAAATTGGCTTTACTTCCTCGAGGACTTGTTCTAGTAACCGGTCCTACAGGAAGTGGAAAATCAACAACTTTAGCAGCAATGATTGATTTTATTTCTTCAATGAGAAATTGTCATATTCTTACCATTGAAGATCCAATTGAATATGTATATCAACAAAAACAAGCTCTTATTCATCAAAGGGAAGTCTATGAAGACGTTGATTCTTTTGATACAGCTTTAAAAAGTGCCATGCGTGAAGATCCAGATGTTATTCTTGTTGGAGAAATGAGAGACTATGAAACGATTCAAGCAGTTATTACTTTAGCTGAAACAGGCCATCTTGTATTTAGTACGCTTCATACTATTGGTGCTCCTAAAACAATTGATCGTATTATTGATGTTTTCCCTCCTCATAAACAAGCTCAAATTCGTGCTCAATTAGCCTCTGTTTTACAAGCGGTTGTTACTCAACAACTTTTACCACTTGCAAGTGGTAAAGGAAGAGCAGCTGCTTTAGAAATCATGATTGCTAATGACGCTATTAAAAATTTAATTAGGGAAAATAAAGGTCATCAAATAGATACAATGATTCAAACTGGAAGAAATGAAGGAATGACAACATTAAATGCATCACTTGCTACTTTAGTAAATACTGGAAAAGTAAATCGTATGGTAGCAGAAAGATATTCTCTTGATGTTGGAGAATTAAGACAATTAATAAGATAGTTAAAAAGAATAAGCGAGTCTGCTTATTCTTTTGATTTGAGAAGGATGCAATTATTCATATATTGCATAACCTTTTATATACTCAAAAAGCAGCAGTATTAAAGATAAGTTTTAACACTGCTGTTCATTAAATACAAGTTCTTTTAGTGACACTACAAGAAACAATCACAAACTTGAATAACCTATTTTTTAGTAATGTTTAAATTACTTACACACTTTTCTTGACAAACCCTTTGATTTTTGAAGATAGTTTTTTAATTCTTCAAATTCTTCAAAATCATATAGATGTTTTTGAAGATTACGAATTTGTTGTTTAGAAAAAGTGCTTATAAAATCACTGATATCTTCATGAAATTGCATTTTAATATACTTAATAATACTTTCCTTTGTTTCATCAAGAATACTATCTATTTCGTTATTTGCTTTTTCAGCTCTTTGGTTTGCTTCCTCCGCTTTTTGCTTTTCTTTCTCGGCTTTTTGTTTCTCTTTCTCGGCTTTTTGATTCGCTTCTTTAATTTTTCTATCACGAGAACGAAGCAATATTTCATTATCTAAACGATCAAGATATTCTAGGTATGATTCTTCAGAAGATATATATTTGTCATGCATTTGTATCGCTTCCTTTATTCTATAATCTATTTCAATTTTATCATATGGTTTTTCGTTTTTAAAGAGATACATCAACTGATTAAAACTCGTCATTTCATTGATTACTTGATTGATATATTCGAGTTGAATAATTGTTATTTCCATGCGATTAAATGGATAGACAATATGATGTTCATCATCAACCATCTCAAAATGACATTTATAATAAGGGGTATTTTCTAGAATATGCCCATAACTAATAATTAATGATCTTACTACATGAGCACTCGTATAATCTTCTCCCTGTTTTACTTGTTGTCTTAAAAGTTCAGCATTGTAAAGTTCAAAACGAACAAGTATCTCTTCATTTAAACCATAAGTTTGTAATTCGATATTGTAGAGATCACCTACATCATCAATAGCTAAAATATCTAAAATAAGTTTCTTTTCATAGAAATTTTTACCATATTGTTGTGCGTTTTTTAATTTAGTAGAAACAATCTCCCTGTCTAAAATAAGCTCTTGACAAATAAGGGTTCTAATTCTTTCATTTTCAACAAGCAAATGATGAAAATATAAATCATTTGAATATTTTATAAAATTCTCTCTATTTTTGTTCATAAAAAGTCCTCCATTATTTATATTGACTTTTTATGAGTGTTTTTCTTCTTTTTTATCAAAAAATTAAAATTTGATATTTAGAAAGAGTATTTATTCTTCATGAAATTTTAGTTGAGAGTATTTGATAATGCTCTCTTTTGTTTCATCAATCATTTCTTTTATTTCATTGATTAGATTTTCATTTTTTTTATTTGCTTTTTCAAGCTTTCTATCACGAGAACGTAAAAGTATTTGATTATCTAACCAGTCAAAGTATTCTAGATATTCTTTATATAAATTATACATATTTACCACTTCATACTATCTATAATAGCATATTTTAAATAAATAAAGAATATGTAAAATAAATTTTTAAAGTGGAAATAAGTGGATTTAAAAGAGATTATTATATTAATTTGTTGAAAGATACATGATACAATAGGGATAGGTGATTTTATGAAATTAGAACTTTTAACATATGAAAAAGAGAATCTTCCACGTGGTTGGAAACCTTATTATATATATTTAATCATGGTCGATCATATAGAAGTAGGAAGAATTGTCTTAAGAGAAGGTAGTAATGAAGAAAGATATTATGATGGACATATTGGTTATACGATAGAAAAGGAATACCGAGGGCATCATTATAGTAAAGATGCTTGTTTATTATTGTTTGATAAAGCAAAAGAAAAAGGATTTAAACAATTAATGATTACATGTTCTCCTGATAATATAGCAAGTCGTAAGATTATTGAGTCATTGCCATTTAAGTATCTTGAAACAAAAGAAGTACCTGCATGTTTGAAGAAAGATTTTGATCAAGGTGATTATATAAAAAGAATATATTGTTTGGATTTGGAGGAATTATGAAATTTATACATTTAGCGGATTTACATTTAGGTAAAATAATTTATCAAAATAATCTATTAGATATTCAAATTGATTTATTAAATCAAGTGATGAATTATATGGTTCAAAAAAAAATAGATACTTTAGTAATTGCTGGAGATGTTTATGATCGTGCAATTGCCTCTAAAGAAAGTATAGTCGCTTTAAATCATTTTTTAGAAACAATGATTTTACATTATCATAAAAAAGTATTGATCATTTCAGGAAATCATGATAGCAGTGAAAGACTTGATTTTGCAAGTTCTTTACTTCAAAGTCAAGGTTTGTATATTGTTTCTTATCCTGAAAAAGAAATAAGACCAATTGAAATAGAAGGTGTTTATTTTTATTTGGTTCCTTTTTTTAAACCTTCTTATATACGTTATTTATATGAAAAAGATGATTTAAAAACGTATCAGGATGCTTTTGCATATTATTTAAGTCAACAAACATTTGTTGAAGACCATCCTAAAGTTCTTGTAACACATCAATTTATTGCGGGAAATAAAGAAGTGATTAGAAGTGAAAGTGAAGTAATTCTTTCCGTGGGTGGTAGTGAAATTATTGATGTTGATTTATGTAAAGATTTTGATTATGTAGCTTTAGGTCATATTCATGCAAGTCAAAAAATTAAATATGATTATGTAAGATATGCAGGAAGTTTAATGAAGTATTCATTTGATGAAGTTCATCAAAAAAAAGGAATGGTTGAAGTAACTATTGATGAAACTGGGGTTTCTACGCAAATTATTCCTTTAAAGCCACAAAAAGATTTAGTGAAGGTCGTTGGAAAATATGAAGATGTTTTACATTATCCAAATAATGAAAATGATTTTGTAGCGGTAGAATTATTAGATAAACAAGTCATAGGTCACGCATATGATTTTTTAAAAGAAAAATACCCTTATTTATTACAAATTACTTATCAATCACTAGAAAAACTTAAAACAAATCAAACAGCTTCTTCCTTAGATGTTGAAAAACAATCTCCAATAGAAATATTTAAAGAATTCTATGAAAAAATGAAAGGTGAAGCAATGAGTCAAGAAAGTGAAGAAATTATTCAACAATTACTAGAGGAGGTAAATGAAGATGATGCCCATTAGCCTTACATTGTCAGCGTTTGGACCTTATCCAGATACAATCACAATCGATTTTGAATCATTTCAAGAAGATGGTCTCTTTTTAATTACAGGGCCTACAGGTAGTGGAAAAACGATGATTTTTGATGCCATGATCTTTGCCTTATATGGTAAAACAAGTGGTCAAATTAGACAAACAGACAGTTTAAGGTGTGATCATGCCTTAAATGAAATTTCTACTTTTGTTGAATTTTCATTTTCTTTGCATCAACAAAATTATACAATTAAAAGAAATCCTAAATATTATCTAGAAGGGAAAAAAACACCTAAACAACCTTCAGCGTTACTTACTTTACCAGATGGCAAAATGGTCGAAGGTATTAAAGAAGTCAATCAAAAAATGATTTCTTTATTAGGGGTCGATGATCAACAATTTAAACAGATTTGTATGATTGCTCAAGGAGAATTTACAAAATTGATTATGGCTTCAAGTGATGAAAGAGAAAAAGTATTAAGAGAGTTATTTCATAGTGAAACGTATCAAAAGTTAGAAGAAAAACTTAAAGTTCATTTGAAAGTATATCAAGATAAATATGATTTGTTATTGAATAAAAGGAAAGATTTGATGCAAGAATTACAAGTTGAAGATCATCAAGAATATTTATCTAAACAAACAAAACTTATCGCAAGTCAACAAAAAGAATATGATGATTTAAAAAAAGATTTAGATCAAAAGAAACAACAATTACAACTCTATCGCTTGCAAAATCAACGATTAATACAATTAAAAGATTTAAAACAACAATTTCAAGATTTAAAGAAACAAGAAAATGACTATCAAGAATTAAATAAAACTGTAGATACTTTAAAAAAAGCACAAGAAACAAATTATTTATATATTTCTTATATTAAACAACAAAAGAAACTTCAAACCTTAAACTTAAATCAAGAAGATTTTTTAAAACAATTAAAAAAACTTGAAAAAGATTATCAAGAAAAAAAGGTACAAGCAAATTCTCTTGACTACAAACAACAAACAAAAGAAAAATTACAAAACCAAATTCAAGAAACGAAACAATTAATCAATCAAATCTATCAATATCAAAATGATTATCAAAACTTACAAACTCTAAAACAACAATATAGAATGTTAGATGAAGAACATAAACTCTTTTTAAAAAAGAAAGAAAAATTTGAAAATGGGTTGCAAAGAGATCAAGAAAGAATCCAAAGCGAACAACAAGTACAATCTAAATATGAACTGATCAAACAACAATATGTTCGTTTAAACGAACAAAAAGTAAAAGTTCATCAATTGTCGGATTATTATGATCAAATACTCAAACTTAATGAAAATAAAAGTGATTTACAAGAAGACTATACAGTTGTTGAAAAACAAGTTGATCATGAAAAAATGCAATATAATCAAATGGAAAAATTGTATTTTAGAAAACAAGCAGGTATTTTTGCATTACAATTAAAAGAGGATCAACCATGCCCTATTTGTGGCTCTTTACATCATCCTCATCCGGCACAAATTGAAAAAGAAGATATAACAAAAGAAAAATTAGATCAACAAGCTAAAAAAGTAAAACAACAAGAACATAGGTTACAAGATATCTTACAAAAAATACTCTTATCTAATCAAAAAAAGGAAATGCTTGTTAAACAAACAAAACAACTTTCAAGTGAACTTAATATTCAAGAAGAGTTATCTAAAGAAATCTTTATTAAAGAATTAGATCATTTATCAAAAGATGAAAAAAGAATGAAAAAAGAATATCTTGAATTACAAGATGAACTTAAATATATTCAAAAGCTTAAAAAGAGTGTGGCTCTTTCATTGAAAGATATGTCTACTTATGAAAGTAAAGAATTAAAACAAGTACAAAGTCTAGAGAATATTCAAGTACAAATTCATCAATTATCTGGTAAATTAGATGATTCAATGCGACAATATGAAATTGGAGAAGTTAATAAAAATTATCAACAAATTCAAAAAAAATATCGTCAACTTTCATTAGAAATAGAAACTTTTCAACAGGCTTATGAAAAGGTCAAAAATAAATATCTTGAAATAAAAACAAAAATTTCGTCATTGAATCAACAAATTATTCAAGAACAAGAAATATATGATGAATTAGATAATAAATATTATACTGCTTTAGATGCATTTATAAATGAAGAAGAATTTTTAAATTTAAAAACACAAATCAATCAAATCAGTATCTTAGAAAAGAAATATCGAGATTATTTAATTTCTTTAAAGAGTTTAAATGAACAAATTATTTCATTAGAAAATGAAGTCAAAGATTCAACATATGTTGATTTATCTTCTTTAAGTGAAACAATTAAAGAAGTAAATCAACAATTGAGAGAAAAAAATGATGATTTAGAAAAATTAAAAATAGATTATTCATTAAAAGAAAAAATGATCAAAGATATTCAAAAAATCAATCAACAATTAAAAAAAGATGAAGATACTTATCAAAGATATTTAGATCTTTATAATCTAGCAAGTGGTAAAAATAATGCAAGAGTGTCGATTGAAAGATATGTACTAGCAACTTATTTTGAAAATATGTTGATTTATGCCAATGTAATCATGAAACAATTGAGTCAAGGAAGATATCAATTATTAAGAAAAGATGATGCAGGTAAAGGAAGAAGTCAGCAAGGGTTAGAATTAGATGTTTTTGATCAAGAAAGTGGAAATATTAGAAGTATTAAGACACTTTCTGGGGGGGAATCCTTTAAAGCAGCTTTATCTCTTGCTTTAGGACTTTCAAGAATGGTTCAAGATTATGCTGGAGGAATTGAATTAAATACGCTTTTTATTGATGAAGGGTTTGGTTCTTTAGATAGTCAATCATTAGATCAAGCAATGAATTGTTTAATGGAATTGCATCATGAAAATAAATTAATTGGAATCATCTCACATGTTAGTGATTTAAAAGATCGTATTGAACGACAACTTGTAGTTGAAAGAAAACAAAAACAAAGTGTGATTCAGATGATCTAATCTTGCTTGTTTATCATTTCTATAGTAAAATAGAGAAGCATTTTAGAGGAGGAAAAAAGATGGCAAATAACAAGAAAAATGAAGCTATTACTGCTAGAGATGTTGATTTTGCTAAATGGTATACAGATGTATGTCGTAAAGCAGAATTAATGGATTATAGCGATGTGAAAGGATTTATTATTTATCGTCCGTATGGTTATGCAATGTGGGAACAAATTCAAAAACATATGGATCAAAAATTCAAAGAATTAGGACATGAAAATGTTTATATGCCGATGTTGCTCCCTCAATCTTTATTACAAAAAGAAGCTGATCACGTAGAAGGATTTGCACCAGAATGTGCTGTTGTAACAAAAGGTGGATTAGATGATTTAGATGAAAACTTAATTATTCGTCCAACATCTGAAACATTATTTTGTGAACATTATGCAAAAATTGTAAATTCTTACCGTGATTTACCAAAACTATATAATCAATGGTGTTCCGTTGTACGTTGGGAAAAGACAACAAGACCATTTTTACGTGGTTCTGAATTCTTATGGCAAGAAGGTCATACAATTCATGCTACTGAAGAAGAAGCAAGAAAAGAAACTTTACAAATGTTAGAAGTTTATCGAAGTACAGCACAAGATCTACTTGCAATTCCAATGGTCACTGGTCGTAAAACTGAAAGTGAAAAATTTGCAGGGGCTGAAGAAACTTATACAATGGAAGCTTTAATGCATGATGGAAAAGCTTTACAATCAGGAACATCACATTACTTTGGACAAGGTTTTGCGAAAGCTTTTGATGTTAAATTCTTAAATAAAGATAATAAACAAGAATATGTTTATCAAACTTCTTGGGGAGCATCAACACGTTTACTTGGAGCAATCATTATGGTTCACGGAGATGATAATGGACTTGTTTTACCACCAAGAGTGGCACCAATTCAAGTGATGATTGTTCCAGTTATGCAACATAAAGAAGGTGTTTTAGATAAGGCTTATGAAATTGAAAAACAATTAAAAGCAGCTGGACTTCGTGTTAAAGTGGATGCTAGTGATAAAACACCAGGTTATAAATTTGCAGATGCTGAAATGAGAGGAATTCCATTAAGACTTGAAATTGGACCTAAAGATATTGAAAAAGGACAATGTGTCTTAGCTAAAAGATTAGATGGTACAAAAGAAACATATGCTTTAAATGAAGAATTACCAAATACAATTCATCAATTATTAGATCAAATTCATGATGAAATGTATGCAAAAGCATTGAAATTTAGAGATGAAAACATTAGAACTGCGAAAACATATGATGAATTTAAAGAAATCTTAAATACTAAAGCAGGATACATTCGTATGATGTGGTGTGAAGATGATGCTTGTGAAGCTAAAATCAAAGAAGAAACAGGTGCTACATCAAGATGTATCAAAGAAGATGAAGAACCATTTGGAGATGTTTGTCCAATTTGTGGTAAACCAGCTAAAAAAGTTGTTTACTTTGCAAAAGCTTATTAATTTGTATAAAGGAGTAATCGTTAAGATTGCTCTTTTTTATTTTATCAAGCTTTTTATAGAGAAAATTTACATAAGTGTGTATAATGGACTCATAAGAATCATTTGAGTAGATAGGTAGAAGTAATGAATAAAGAAGAAGTTGTTCAATTAAATAAATTAAAAAGAAAAACAGGCCTATTTTTTATTATAGTGATGGGTGTCATGTTGATTTGTTTTATTTTTTTAATTCAATTTGAAGTAAATAAAGAAAAAATAAGTGCAAGTTATACTGCAGAAGATACTGTTCGAAAAATAGAAACACAGCTTGGAAGATATTTAGAAAATTCTGAAATGTTTAAAAATATTATATCTTCAAAACATACAATCAGTGATGAACAGTTTAATCAGCTTGCAAGTTATATGAAAAAAAATAAAAATGTTATTGAAGCATATGAATTAGCACCTAATGGGATTATTGAAAAGGCCTATCCATTAAAAGGAAATGAAAAAGTGATAGGTATGAATACGTTGGAACTTCCTGAACGTCAAAAAGAAGCGAATATTGCTAGAAAAAGTGGAGAATATACAATTGCTGGTCCATATGAATTAAAACAAGGTGGTACAGGGGCTTTATTGTTTGACCCTATTTATATAAATGATGGAAATGAAAAGAAATTTTGGGGATTTTCTATTCTTGTTTTAAATTGGGATGCTTTTTTAGAAGAATTAGAAGTAGATAAATTAGAAGATGCCACTTATCATTTTAAAGTTTGGAAAGAGGGCAACAAAGGAAAACATGTGACAATTATGTCATGTGGTCATAGTTCTTTAAATCATACATTAAGTGTTGCTTGTGAAGTACCTAATGATACATGGTATTTTGAAATTGTTCCTTTTCAAGGTTGGATACCAATGTCTTATAAGATATTTGGAAGTATTGTAAGTGTTTTGGTAGCTATTTTGTTATCAATGGGTTATTGGCAAATTATTTTAAGACGTGAAAAAGAAGCTGTTTATGCAAAACAAATTGAAAAAGTGGCTACTGAGGCACAACATGCCAATCAGGCAAAGACAAGATTTTTATTTAATATGTCTCATGATATTCGTACACCAATGAATGCAATTATTGGCTATACACAATTATTAGAAAATAATTTAGATAATAAAAAACAGGCATTGGATTATATTTCGAAACTTAAATCATCAAGTACGATTTTACTTTCTTTGATTAATTATATTCTTGAAATGACACAAATAGAAAGTGGTAAATTAGATTTAAAAAAGGAAATAGGAGATTTAGATGATTTAGTTAAAAATATAAATGTTGTAGTTGAACCGCTAATTAAAGAGAAAAAATTGCATTATTCCTATCATTTGGAGATTAAGCATCATCATATTATTTGTGATAAAACTAAATTAAGAGAGATTGTTTTAAATATTCTTTCTAATGCGATTAAATATACACCAGAAGGTGGAAATGTTGAATTATTGATCCAAGAAATTTCATTTGAAAATAATAAAGTAAAATATCATTTTATAATTATAGATAATGGAATAGGAATGAAAGAAGATTTTTTACCACATATTTTTGAAGAATTTGCTAGAGAAAAAACAAGTACAGAAAGTAAAGTACCTGGAGTAGGATTAGGGCTTCCTATTGTTAAATCTCTTATAGATATGATGAATGGAACAATTCAAGTAGAAAGTAAGTTAAATAAAGGAACAAAGTTTACTGTAGAACTTTCGTTTTTAACTTCTTTACAAGTTGAAAATGTCAATGAAAGAAATACATCAACACTTGATTTTTCAGGAAAACATATTCTTCTTGTAGAAGATAATGAATTAAATGCGGAAATTGGAATAGAACTTTTAAATACTTTTAAAGTAATTATAGATTTAGCTAAAAATGGAGAAGAATGTATAAAAATATTAGAAAAGATGCCAGAAGGATATTATGATCTTATTTTAATGGATATCCAAATGCCAATTATGGATGGTTATGAAGCAACAAAAATAATTAGAAGTTTTAATAATAAAAATGCTCAAATTCCAATTATTGCGATGACAGCAAATGCTTTTGAAGAAGATAGAAAACATGCTTTACAACTTGGAATGAATGAACATCTTGCTAAACCAGTTGATATAGAAAAATTAAAAGATGTACTTACAAAATATTTTAATCATGAAAAGAGGGAGAAATGATGAAAAAATAAACCATATTTTAAATAAATGTGGATGCATTTTTATAGGTTTTATCCTGGTTTTTTCATTATTTTCAATTCCTGTACGAGCAAATGAAGGAAAAATACGTGTAGGGTGGTAGGAAGATTCTTATCATATTACAGGGAAAAAAGGGAAGCGTAGTGGTTATGGATATGAATATGAACAAGCTGTTGCAGGAACGGGTTTAGGAATGCCGATTGTAAAAAACTCGTTGATGTGATGGGTGGTACGATCGATGTAGAAAGTGAATTAGGAAAGGGAAGTAAGTTTACAGTTGTTTTAAAACATCACCTTGCTGATGAAAAATATTACGCGCAAGTAAATGAAGATTTGTCTTTGTTGAATGCAAATAAAAATATTCGGGGGAAACATATTTTACTTGCTGAGGATAATGATTTGAATGCTGAAATTACGATTACTCTTTTAGAAGATATAGGATTAATAGTTGAGCGTGTTGAAGATGGGATTCAATGTGTGGCTAAAATGGAACAAATTCCTGCTAAAAGCTATGATTTGATTTTAATGGATATTCAAATGCCTCATATGGATGTCTATAAGGCAACACAAACTATTCGTCAATTGTCAAATAAAGACAAAACCACGATTCCTATCACCGCTTTAACAGCTAATGCCTTTGAGGAAGATAGAAAAAAGGCGGTTGCTCAAGGGATGAATGGACATATATCAAAACCAATAGATGTTGATAAGATAGAAAAAGTTCTTCTTTCAATTCTTAAATAACACAATATAAAAGAAGTATATATTCGATATATATTTCTTTTTTTATTGACAATAAATATAAAATATCCTATAGTTGATGTGTCAACTATAGGAGGAAATATGAATTTATCACGCTTAATTTCTATTCTTCATAATCAAAAAAATAGTTATATGAATGTCCAACTTAAAGAGTTTGGTTTATCCCATGGACAAGCGATTACTTTAAAAATTATTTATGAAGAAAATAATATCAAACAAGAAGATTTAAATAAAAGATTACAAATTGATAAAAGCGCAGTTACGAGAATTTTAAAAACATTAGAAGATAAGGGATTTATTATTAAAAAAACTTCAAAAGAAGATAAAAGAAATCATGTTTTGTCTTTAACTTCTAAGGGAAAAGAATTATATCCTAAAATTAAAGATGTTATTAAAGAGACAACAGAGATGATGATTAAAGATATTGATCAAAATGAGCTTATTCTTTTAGAAGAACTTTTATTAAAAATGAAAATGAATTTGGAGGATACGTATGAAAAATGAGGATAAGATGGGGACTAAAAATATATTACCTTTATTAGTAGAATTTTCAATTCCAGCTATTATCGGAATGCTTGTTAATGCAATTTATAATATTGTTGATCGTATGTTTATTGGAAATGCTCCAGAATTGGGAGCAATTGGTTTAGCAGGAATTAGTATTTGTTATCCTGTAACTCTTGTTTTAATGGCCATTTCTTTAATGATTGGAATGGGTGGAGCCACTCGTTTTTCAATAGCATTAGGTCAAGGTAAAAAGGAAGAAGCTGGAAAGTATATGGGAAATGGTCTAACTTTAACAATTATTTTAGGCCTAGTCTTTATGATTTTAGGAAATGTTTTTTTAGCACCAATGTTACGTTTATTAGGTGCTTCAAAAACTGTTTTGCCTTATGCTGAAAATTATTTAAGTATTATTTTATATGGTGCTGTTTTTCAATGTATTGCAATGGCAGGAAATAATTTTTCTAGAGCTCAAGGAAATCCTAAAAATGCCATGATTTCACAATTGATCGGAGCAGGGTTTAATATTTTATTTGACTATATTTTAATTTGTATTTTCCATATGGGAATGCAAGGAGCTGCTTTTGCAACGATTGGTGGACAGTTTTTAAGTGCTTTATGGCAACTTGCATTTTTATTTGGAAAAAGAACGATTATTCCTTTAAATGCAACTTTATTGAAATTACAGTTGAATATTTCAAAACAAATTATTCAAACAGGAATACCTGCATTTTTAATGCAAATATCGAATAGTGTTTTAAATATTATTTTGAATGCATCTCTTGTTAAATATGGTGGAGATTTAGCGTTAAGTGCTATTGGTATTGTTACAAGCATTCAAACACTTATTTTGATGCCAATTACTGGTTTGATGCAAGGTCAACAACCATTGATTTCATATAATTATGGTGCTTTAAAAATGGATCGTGTTAAAGAAACATTAAAATATGCAATTATAGGTGCTACAATGATTGCTTTGATTGGTTTTATCGCAGTACAATTTTTTACAAAAAGTATTGTCTATATGTTTAATGATGAAGCAGATGTTGTAAAATTATGTAGCCATGCTTTACATATTTGGTTTATGTGTTTACCGCTTATTGGTGCACAAGTAATGTGTGCAAACTATTTTCAAGCGATTGGTAAGATAAAAATATCAAGTGTTTTAAATTTATTGAGACAAATTATTATTTTAATTCCTTGTATCATAATTTTTTCATCGATTATAGGTTTAGATGGTATTTTTATAGCTGTCCCTGTTGCGGATCTATCAGCGTTTATTATTACTGTTTTATTATTAAAAAATGCCTTAAAAAAAGAAGCCTGAGCTTCTTTTTAATTATATCTTTTTACAACGAATCGATTCAATAACAGGTTGATTTTCTTTTTTTACAGTTCCATTATTATCTTCTACTTTTACATCTTTACAAATTTGATCAACAATGTCCATGCCTTCATAAACATAACCAAAAACAGCATATTGACCATCCAAATAAGTAGAATCACTTTGAACAATAAAGAATTGTGAAGAAGCACTATCATTATCTTGACTTCTTGCCATAGAAAGAGCTCCACGTGTATGACTTAAAGGATTTTTTACCCCATTATCTGAAAATTCTCCCTTAATTGTTTCTTTACTTCCACCAGTGCCATCTCCTTTAGGATCTCCACCTTGTATCATGAAACCATCAATAATACGATGAAAAGTTAAACCGTCATAAAACTTTTCTTTACTTAACTTTACAAAGTTTGTTACTGTAATTGGGGCTGTATCAGCATCAATTTCAGCATAAATTGTTCCATAATCTTTAACTTTAATTTCAACTTGATAATTTCCTGATAAAGTTTTTGTTTTTTTAGTTGCTTTTTCTGTTGTTGTTTTAGAAGAACATCCAGCAATGGAAACAACAGTCATTAAAACTAAAAGTACTTTTAGCATTTTTTTCATTCATTTCACCTCTTTCAATATTATAACAAATATGAATTATGAAAAAAAGATACTCAATAAGACTTGATTGTGCTAAAATACATGAAAGAGGTTTTAAAGATGAGAGAAAAAAGAATTGTACTAGTAAATGATGTAACAGGATTATCAAGATGTTCAGTAGCCTGTCAATTGCCAATTATTTCAGCTATGGGAATTGAAACAGCTTTTGTACCAACAGCAATTTTATCTATCAATACATATCATAAAGATTTCTTTTTTGATGACTATACATCAAAGATGAATGATTATATTGAAACATATAAAAAAATGAATATTGATTTTGATGGAATATGCAGTGGCTTTTTAGGATCTGCGAAACAAATAGAAATAGTAAAAGAATTTTTTAAAGATTTTAAAACAGAAAAAAACTTTATTTTAGTAGATCCAGTCATGGGTGATCATGGGAAACTTTATCCGACTTATACGCAAGAAATGCAAGAAAAAATGAGAGAACTTATGCCTTATGCGACAATTGTTACACCTAATTTAACAGAATTGTGTGCTTTGATTGATGAAGCTTATCATGAAACAAGTAATGAGCAAGAACTTAAGCGCATGTGTGAAAAATTAAGTCAAATGGGTCCAAAAATGATTGTAGTAACGGGTATTTCTATTGGTCATCAAATTTTAAATTTTGTTTATGATCATGGAAAAGTTGAAAAAATCTATGTGAAACGTATTGGAGAAGATCGTAGTGGTACAGGAGATGTTATTTCTGCAGTAATTGCAGGAAGCTATTTGAAAGAGAAAAATTTTTTAGAAGCTGTTAAAAAATCAACAGATTTTGCTTCTAAATGCATTAAACATTCTGTAGATATTGATGCTCATCCACATATGGGATTATGTTTTGAACCATTATTAAAAGAATTGGGGGATTAAGATGATATTATATACATTATATAAAAATAGTTATATTGATATTGCACATTTAGAAAGTACTAAAGGGATTACATGTTATGTTAATTCGACAAATCGTTGTACATGTTCATGTACATTTTGTTTAAGACAAACAAAGGAAATGATTGAAAATAATTCCTTATGGTTAAAAGAAGAACCAACGGTTGATGAAATTATTCAAGAATTTGAAAAATATAATTTAAATGATTTCAAAGAAGTTGTTTTTTGTGGTTTTGGTGAACCACTTATAAGACATGATGATTTAATGAAAGTTGCTAAGTATTTAAAAGAAAGAAGACCTGATCTACCTACAAGAGTGAATACCAATGGGTTATCTTCTTTATATAATAAAAGAGATATTACGCCTGAATTTAAAGGATTGTTAGATACTGTTTCTATTAGTTTAAATACAAGTAATAAAGAAGATTATTTAAAACTTACAAGAAGCCAATATGGAATTGATTCATTTGATGAATTATTAGATTTTGCTAAAAAATGTAAAGCCTATGTGCCTCATGTTGTTTTAACGATTGTTGATACAACAATTCCTGAAAAAGATGTAGAAATTTGTAAACAGATTGCTCAAAATATTGGGGTAACTTTAAGAATAAGACCATTTGAAGATTAGTGAGGAAAGAAAAAATGATGCAATTATCTCGTGAAGAAAGATTACTTCATATAGGAAAAATGACCAATGTAAGGGATTTAGGTGGTTATGAAACACAAGAAGGATATTATACAAAATCACATAAATATGTTAGAAGTACATGTCCAAGTGGGATCAGTGATGATTTAAAAGAACAATTTTATCAATATGGTATTCGCACTGTCATTGATTTAAGAAGTGATTATGAATTAGTTCATCAACCACATAGTTTAAAAGGGTATAAAGATATAGAATATTATCATATTAATTTACTACAAAATGAAAATATGTCAGTATTACCAAATGATATTAAAGACTATCAAGATTTAAGTGGTTTTTATATTTTTATGATCGAAGCGAATAAAAAACAATTTAAAAAAGTATTTAATATCTTTTTAAATCATCCTTATGACTGTACATTATTTAATTGTTCTGCAGGTAAAGATCGTACAGGTGTTATTGCATGTATGTTATTAGATCTAGCGGGATGTCATGAATATGATATTGTTAAAGATTATTCAGAATCTTATGAAAATAATATGGCAATGATCAAACAATTGGAAGAAATGATACCAAGTGAAGATGAAAAATTCTTAGGTTCTGATCCAAGAGTGATGATGAAATTTATTGCGTATTTAAGAGAAAATTATGGTAGTACTAAAGGATATTTATTAAATATTGGTTTTAGTGATGAAGAAATTGAAGAAATTAAAGAAAATTTCATAATTTAAAAGAAAAAAGGCCTCCTATTGTCATATATAAACATAGGAGGTTTTTTTATGAAGGCATTAACGTTTAAAGAAAAACAAGATGTTTTAGAAGATCTATTTAAAAAGTATCACCGTGCTGTTTTACAACTTAAATGTTTAGAAGAAAGGAATTTTTATCCAACGATTCAATTTGATACTGTTAAAGAAAAGAAGACGTATTATCAAGATAAAGGAAGTCAATTGAATGATCAATTGGTGTTAAAAGAAGAATTAGAGAAAGTTATTGCAACATTTGAATTTATTTTAGATTGTTTATCGATGGAGAGTAAAGTTATTATTGAAAAAGAATTTATAGAGAGAGTTGGTAAAGATTGGTGGATTGATTATTATTCTCGAAGTACATACTATCGTCTTAAAACAAGGGCCATGGAAGAAACTTTGTTCTATTTTAGTTGTTTATAAAAATCATAAAGTTTAAATATAAAGCAAAGAATAACCAAAGAATATAAGGAATATTTAGATAAAAACTTTTTGGATTAATTTTTTTAAAAATGATCAACATATAAATAACAGTAAGAATCAAAGCTATTAAAATCATTAATGAAAGAAAATAATTATGAAGATTAAAAAAGAAAAGTGGCCAACAAAAATTAATAAATAATTGAAAAGAGTAGACAATTAAGGCGTTTTCACGTTTAGGATCATGACTGATATAAATAAAATAACTAGAAATTCCCATCAAAATATAAAGAAGGGTCCAGACAATAGGAAATAACCATCCTGGAGGAGCCAATAAGGGGGTATTTAAATTGCTATATGTTTCCATTTGATTATTTGTGATAAAAGCGCTTATAGCACCTACTAATAAAGGAATAATCAAACTAATAATGAATGTTCTTTTTTTCATAATGTTCACCTAGTTTAGTATATCCCTATTTATTTAAAAATATACGTTCAAATCATGAATGAGATGTTATATAATAGAATATATTGGAGAAAGAGGTAATTATGAAATTAGTAAGTTGGAATGTAAATGGAATAAGAGCATGTTTACAAAAAGGTTTTTTAGATAGCTTTCATCAATTAGATGCAGATATTTTTTGTGTTCAAGAAACTAAAATGCAAAGTGGTCAAGCAGATTTAGAGATTGAAGGGTATCATTATTATTTAAACAGTGCTGTTAAAAAAGGGTATAGTGGAACACTTATTTATAGTAAAGAAAAACCATTGAATGTTTTTTATGGAATGAATAAAGAAGAACATGATCAAGAAGGTAGATTAATTACTTTGGAATTTGAAAATTATTATGTCATTACTTGTTACACTCCTAATAGTCAAAATGAACTCAAACGTCTATCTTATCGTATGAAATGGGAAGATGATTTTTTAACGTATCTTGAAAGTTTAGATAAACCAATTATTTTATGTGGTGATTTAAATGTTGCTCATCAAGAAATAGATTTGAAAAATCCTAAATCAAATCGTAAAAATGCAGGTTTTTCTGATGAAGAAAGAGAAAAAATGACTCAGTTATTAAATCACGGTTTTATCGATACGTATCGTTATCTTTATCCTTTACAAGAAGGTGTTTATTCTTGGTGGTCTTATCGTTTTAAAGCAAGAGAAAAAAATGCGGGATGGCGTATTGATTATTTTATTGTTAGTGATAGCTTAAAGGATAAGATTATTGATGCAACAATTGAAACAGAGATTATGGGAAGTGATCATTGTCCTGTAACTCTTACAATAGATCTTTAGCGGAGGTGTATTATGAATATAATACAAATGATTAACGTTTCACCACTAGTCACAATTTCTATTATTGCCTTGACTATTGATCTAACGATTTTTGGTTATTATTATATTAAAGCAAAGCATTAAAAAACTGCTACGTTTATTTGTAGCAGTTCTTTTTATTTTTCTAAATGTTTACAACTGTAATAAGAAGGAATACCATCTTTATAAGTAACATGTACTTCACCTTGAATAAGTGGATATAAATATTCATATAGTTCTTGAGTAATATCATTTCCTTCTTCATTGATCCATTCTACAGGAATTTTTTGTTCATAGTTAGCAACTTCTCTTACATCAGTAGAAATATAATCGATTTCATAAGGATGATTAGAAAGACGCTTAAATCCCATTACATGACCAGAAACGTTTTCTAAAGCTTTATCGATAGCTTTAGAACCAATAACAAATGATTCATTTAAATCTGTTTTACTAGCAATGTGCATAGCACATCTTTGTAAAACATTTAATTCAATACTTCTAACTTTACATCCAAATTCTTTAAATACAAGAGATTCAAGTAATTTTCCTGTTCCTGAATGTAAGACGTGTCCAAAAGCATCTTTTTTAGCGTATTTACTATCATCATCTAAGAAGTGACCGTTTTGATCTCTAATACCTTCTGATACAGCAATGACAACACATCTTTTTCTTTTCATGACTTCATGAATATCTGCTAAAAACTTATCTTTATCAAAAACAACTTCTGGTAAATAAATAAGATCAGGAGCTACATTATATTCATTTCTCGCAAGAGCAGCAGCGGCAGTTAACCACCCTGCATTTCTTCCCATGATTTCAATGATTGTAACGGATTGTAATTGATAAATTAAACTATCATGTACAACTTCTAAGATAGAAGCAGCAACATATTTAGCGGCAGAACCAAATCCTGGTGTATGATCTGTTCCCATTAAGTCATTATCAATGGTTTTAGGAATACCAATAAAATGAATATCACTATTAATATATTTAGCGTAATCATCTAATTTCATAACAGTATCCATTGAGTCATTACCACCAATATAGAAAAAATCAGTGATTTCTAATTCTTTTAAAATTCTAAACAATTTAACATAAGTATCTTCGTCATCTTGAAAAGTAGGTAATTTATAACGGCAAGAACCTAAATACATGGCAGGTGTTTGTTTTAAAGCATTGATTTTATCACCATCATCAAATTCTTCTAATAAATCCATATATCTACCTTCGAGTAGACCTTTGATACCATTGATCATCCCATAAACATTTTCAAATTCTTGAGATGCTTTAGCACGATGAATAATCCCAGCAAGACTAGCATTAATTGCGATTGTGGGTCCTCCAGATTGTCCAATAATACAGTTTCTTTTCATATTCTTCTTGTCTCCTTTAACGCCTTTATTCTATCAAATACCCGCATTAAAGAAAAGTAATCTTCTAGTCTTTTTGTCTTTTTTTGATGAAAATAAGGGTAATGATTAAAATAAGTAAAATGATGAGAGTTATAAAATAAAGTAATAAATGATTTTTTTCTTTTTTTGAAATGATATGAAAAGATAAAGCTTTTTCTTCAATAAAAAGCTCAAAGAGATTAATTGTTACTACATTTTGTTGATATTTGCCAACATTGCTGGAAATAATTGTACCTGGCATAGTAATTTTAAAAGAGCAGGTAGCATTACTGGAATTTAAAAGTTGTAAAGTATTTTTATAATGATTCAATTCTGAAGTATCAAGCATATTTTTAGGAATATCAATAGATAAAATATATTTATTATTTTGTTTTGTAAACGTAGAAATTTCTTTAATAAAAGAAGTAGGAGATTCTATCGAAAGTGAAGAATCGGTTTGTTTTTTTATTGTCCAATCTTTAAAAAAATCATGATCCAATAATTGTTTTTTTATTTGTGAAATAGACATGTTATATTTTTCTAAAATTTGAGGCTCTATTGTAAGTTCACCATAAAGAGTAGGTTTTTTTATTTTAGAATAATTTAAAGAAACTAAACAGTCTACACAGCCAGTAAGTAAAAAAGTAAAAGATAAAATTATACAAATTTTTAGTATTTTTTTCATAGAATCCTCCAAATAAACAATAGGTTTTGTTATAATTATTAACAGTTAAATACATTTTTAGTTCATATTTCTGTATTAAAATAAATTAGGTGATAGAAATGAAAATCGATATTGTTTATACAACAAAATCTAAATATATAAAGTGTGTCGCTGATGAAATGGCAAGGTGGGTCAAAACACATGCTCAAGATTTAAATCATTATCATAGTGATCATGATGTTGATTTACTTGTTATTGGGTTTGATGATACGTTATTTAAAGATAAACAGTTGCTGGAATTTATACAATCATTAAGTCGGCAAAATGTAAAAAATCTAGCATTGATCAATTGTTTTTTTATTAATAATAAAAGATTGATGAAAGTAATTCATCTTTGTCAAAATCAACAATTACCTCTTATGAGAGAACAATATACTTTTAAAATGTCCTTTGATCAAAGAAAGGAAATCAATCCTCTTATTATTGATAATGCAAGACTTTATATAGAAGATATGGTAAATGTTATACGAAATTACTATTAGGAGCGAGGCTCCTTTTTTATTTTCTTGTTGTAATAAAAAAATATTAAACTAATAAAATTATATTGACACTAATTTATCAACGTGATATATTTTTGTCAAGATTTCTAAAAGGGAACGGAAATCAATAAAAAAGGGGGAAAACTTATGAAAAAACTTGAAATCATTATCAGACCAGAAAAGTTAGAAGATTTAAAAGATATTTTAACAGTTTCTGGTGTAACAGGTATGATGATTTCCAATATTATGGGGTTTGGAAATCAAATGGGTTATACACATCAATATCGAGGTGTCACATATTCTGTTAATCTTGTTTCAAAATTAAGAGTTGAAACAGTTGTTAAAGATGAAATCGTTCAAGAAATTGTTGATAAAGTTACTGAAACTTTATCAAGTGGAAACGTAGGAGATGGAAAAATCTTTATTTATCCAGTTGAAGAAGCGATTCGTATTCGTACTGGAGAAAAAGGGGAAAACGCATTATAAAAATTGAGGGGGATTTATTATGAGTGAAACATTTAGCGTATGGTTTCTAATTGGCGCAGCGCTGGTATTTTGGATGCAAGCTGGATTCGCTATGGTAGAAGCAGGATTTACAAGATCAAAAAATACAGGGAACATTATTATGAAAAACTTAATGGATTTCTGTATTGGGACATGTACATTTATTTTAATTGGTTTTAGTTTATTATTAGGAGAAGATTTACTTGGCTTTATTGGTAAACCAGGATTTGATATATTTACAAGTTATGCAAACTTTGATTTTTCAAACTTTGTTTTTAACTTAGTGTTCTGTGCAACAACTGCTACCATTGTTTCAGGGGCAATGGCAGAAAGAACAAAATTCTTATCTTATTGTGTTTATTCAGGAGTTATTTCAGCACTTATTTATCCAATTGAAGCTCATTGGATTTGGGGCGGTGGATGGTTATCACAACTTGGTTTCCATGATTTTGCTGGATCATGTGCAATTCATATGGTTGGTGGTATCTCTGCATTAATTGGTGCTAAAATCTTAGGACCTCGTATTGGTAAATTTGATACAGATAAAAATGGAAAAGTTGTTAAAGTTAACGCGATTCCAGGACATAACATTACTGCTGGAGCTTTAGGTGTCTTTATTCTTTGGCTTGGATGGTATGGATTCAATGGGGCAGCGGCTACAACTGTTCCACAACTTGGTTCAATTTTCGTAACAACAACAGTGGCACCAGCCATTGCAACTGTTTCCTGCTTGATCTTTACTTGGATCAAATATGGTAAACCTGATGTTGGTATGTGTTTAAATGCTTCACTTGCAGGTTTAGTAGCAATCACTGCTGGATGCGACGTCACAGATGTTTTAGGATCGATTATTATTGGTACTGTTGCTGGATTACTTGTTTGCTTTGGAGTTTGGTTCTTAGATTATAAATTACACATTGATGATCCTGTAGGTGCTGTTGCTGTACATTGTTGCAATGGTATTTGGGGAACAATTGCTGTTGGTTTATTCGCGACAACTTCTGCACCAGAAAGTACTTTAACAGGTTTATTCTACGGTGGTGGATTTGATTTATTAATTAAACAATTAACAGGTGTTTTATCAGTAGGTATTTGGACAGCGATTACTATTACAATTACTTTCTTTATTATCAAAAAAATCTTTGGATTACGTGTATCTGAAAGAGAAGAAATCATTGGTCTTGATTTAGAAGAACATGGATGTGAAGCTTATCCAGAATATATTAAAAAATAATTTTTGAAGGGTCATTAAATTGACTCTTTTTTATTGTAGAAATAAGCAAAGTAGATTATACTTTTCATGGGTGAGGGGGAGTATATGAGTAAAAGATTAGAACAATATTTTTATTTAGTTTTAGGTTCAACATTGTTGACACTAGGTATTTGGTTGTTTGTGACACCAAATCAAATCAACTTTGGGGGAATGATTGGTTTAGCTCAATTAATTGATTATTTTATACATAAGTTTTTAGTTTTACCAAAATCATTGAATACATTAGGAATGATCAACTTATTAATGAATATTCCATTATTTATTTTTGGATATAAAATAATGAATAAAGAATTTTGTTTTAAAACAATTATTTCTTTAATTATCCAAACGGTATTACTATCCATTCTTCCAACAATCAAAGAACCGATTGTTGAAGATGCTTTATTAAATGTTGCCTTTGCGGCCATTATTTGTGGAATAGGAGTAGGACTTGCACTTCGAAGCAGTGGATGCTGTGGGGGTATTGATATT
Organism: Faecalibacillus sp. H12; assembly: GCF_013361255.1. Taxonomy (NCBI): domain Bacteria; kingdom Bacillati; phylum Bacillota; class Erysipelotrichia; order Erysipelotrichales; family Coprobacillaceae; genus Faecalibacillus; species Faecalibacillus sp. H12. The sequence goes on from NZ_JABWDK010000022.1 coordinate 33,487, forward strand.
GCGACAGTTTGTTTAGTTAAGAAAAATCCAGATTTTAAAGCAGGGCAGCTTTCTATAATATTTAATGTTGTTTTGTTTGGAATATGTTTATTTATTTATGATATTAAAATTATTATGTATTCAATTGTCTTTGTAGCAATTCTTTATACAACAGCAGATAAGTTCCATCTACAAAATATCAATGTAGCGGTCTTAATATTTACAAAGAATAAAGAAATTAAAGAAGCAATTATGAAACAAATGGGTAGAGGAGTTACCTATTGGATGGGTAAAGGCGCTTATACGGAAACAAATCAAGAAATTCTTTATGTGGCAATCAATAAATATGAAATTCAACAACTTAATAAAATTGTTTCTTCATTAGATCCCAAAGCCTTTGTTACATTAGCACAAGGGCCAATGGTTCATGGAGGATTTGAAAAAAGATTATAAAAAAAGGCATCAAAATGATGCCTTTTTTTGTATAAGTAAAATCAAATAAAAAAATGGTGGTTCCGGGCGGAATCGAACCACCGACACGAGGATTTTCAGT
>NZ_JABWDK010000023.1:0-30988 GCF_013361255.1 Faecalibacillus sp. H12
CTCTGCTTGTAAGGCAGATGCTCTCCCAACTGAGCTAAGCCTCCTTGACTAGTGCCCACTTATAATAACATCTCTATACCTTTACGTCAACAGTTTTTTGTAATTTTTTTTATTTTTTTGTTAAATTTATTTTTTTACCTATTCTATTTTCTTTTTTCACCTTTTTATTATGTTATTATTTGTTATAATAGAATCGTAAAATAAGCAAGATGCTATGGAGGATATAAAAATGAAAGTACTCGTTGCTGGTGGTGCTGGTTATATTGGTAGCCACATTTGTGTAGAGTTATTACAAGCAAATCACGAAGTTGTAGTGATTGATGATTTCTCTAACTCAAAACCAGAAGTCTTAGGATATATTAAAGATATTACTGGAAAAGAAGTAAAGTTTTATGAATTCAATATTTTAGATGAAAAGAAAACAGAAGAAGTTTTTAAAGAAAATGATTTAGATGCTGTTATTCACTGTGCTGCTTTTAAAGCAGTTGGAGAATCTGTTGAAAAACCTATTGAATATTATACAAACAATTTAACAACAACTTTAATTGTTGCTAAAATGATGAAAAAATATCATGTCAACAATATTGTTTTTTCATCAAGTGCTACAGTTTATGGAGATCCTGAAGTGGTTCCTCTTACTGAAGATTGTAAATTAGGTGAAACAACAAATCCATATGGAGCAAGTAAAGCAATGATGGAAAGAATTTTAACAGATGTACAACATGCTTGTCCTGAAATGTCAGTTACTTTATTACGCTACTTCAATCCAATTGGTGCCCATGAATCTGGATTACTTGGAGAAGATCCAAAAGGTATTCCAAATAACTTAATGCCTTATATTATGAAAGTAGCTGCTGGAGAACTTCCTTGTTTAGGTGTCTTTGGTGATGATTATGATACACCTGATGGTACAGGTGTACGTGATTATATCCATGTTGTTGACCTTGCTAAAGGACATGTTCTAGCAATTGAAAAATACAACAAACCTGGATTACATATTTGTAACTTAGGAACTGGTCAAGGATATAGTGTTTTAGAACTTGTTCATGCTTTTGAAAGAGTAAATGGTGTTAAAGTAAAATACGAAATCAAACCTCGTCGTGCCGGAGACATTGCTACATGTTATGCAGATCCTACAAGAGCTAAAGAAGAGCTTGGTTGGGTTGCTACTAGAGGCATTGATGAAATGTGTAGAGATACATGGAACTTTGCTAAAACAAGAATGAAATAGCCTCTGGCTATTTTTTTATTGTTTATATAGGTGAAATTTGGTATTATAGAAAAGTATAAAAGGAGGAACTTCTATGGATTTTTTTAAAAAAATCGGGAAAGAAGTGAGCGTCTTTGGGCTTGTATTTGTAGTTTTTATTGCATTATTTGCTTATAGACAAGCAACACATGTTGAACTTTCAACAATTTCCCAAGATAAATTAGAAGAAAAAATCAAAGATAAAGATAGTTTTGTAGTCGTTGTAGGTAGTGATAATGATAATACGACATTAAACTACAAAGATGTTTGCTTAAAATATTTAGAAAAAAATCATAGTGATAAAATTTATTATGTAAATTTAGCTAAAGAAAATAATGCAACAACATACATTCAAAAAACTTTTAAAACAGATGACGGAACAATTCCTTCAACATTCGTTATGAAAAACGGAAAAGTAAAAGTTCAAAAATCTGGTTCTTTATCATATTATAGAATTGCTGAATTATTTAAATAAAAAGCGAACTCATATTTGAGTTCGTTTTTTATAACAATTCTTTTACTTGTCCATCTTGAACATAGACCCTTGGTACACGTTTAGAAATCAAACATAAAACTTCATAAGAAATCGTATCTAGATCTTTCGCCATACTTTCAAGAGAAATATGTTCACCAAAAATTTCCACTTGATCTCCTATTTTTACATTTTCATCTACTCTAACCATCATTTGATCCATACATACACGTCCTACAATTTCATAATACTTACCATTGATATATACTTTACGCCCTTGATTTTTTCTAATAAAACCATCTGCATAACCAATTGGTAATGTTGCAATGTATTCATCTTCTTTAGCCGTATATGTTAAACCATATCCCACTTGATCTCCTGCTGGTATTTTTTTGATCATTGCTACTTTTGTATAAAGTGACATTACTTGTTTGAATTTTGTTTCTTCTTCACCATTTGGTGAACATCCATACATGGTAATTCCTAATCTTCCCATATTTGATTTTTCATCATGATGATAGGTCATTGCTGCTGAATTACAACAATGAATATATTTGAATTTACAATTACCTATCATTTCATAAAATAAACTTCTTTGTTTTTCAAAAGCAACATCATCTCCATCAGCTGTCGCAAAGTGTGTAAAGATTCCTTCTACATTAAATTTATCAGGATCAACTAGTTTTAATAAAGTTGATAATTCTTCTTTAGACATTAAACCAATACGATGCATTCCTGTATCTAACTTAATATGCACTTTTAATGTTTGTCCCTTATCAATTAAATGATCCAATAATTTTAAATAAGCAACTGAAACCATTGTTAAAGAAATATCATATTTAATAGCTAAATCAATATCTTCTTTACTTGTTGGAATAGCTCCTAAAATCAATATTCCTTTATTAATTCCTAATTCTCTTAACTCAATTGCTTCTTGAAGTGTTGCAACAGCAAACATTTCAATATAATCAATATCCTTTAAAAAACTAGCAACTTCTTTATACCCATGACCATAAGCATCCGCTTTGATCACAGCCATCAACGGTCTTTTAAATTCACTATGTGCTAATTCAACATTATATTTTAAATGGTCTAAATCTACAATTGCATACGTGTCACGCTTTAAATTCATAAAGACACCTCCAAACAATAGTATAATCCAACCCATTTCATAATTCAATTTGAAATCTCTTTATTTTGTCGATGAAGTTTGCATACTTGTCATGACTGAAAGCATTTCTTCTTTCGTTAAATCTTGTGAATATAAAGAACACATCATTCCATGATACATCATCGATAATTTTCCAGGTTGATAATATGCAAACCCATCTATTAAATCGATCACTTCATCATTAGAAAACTGCATTACTTGTTGATCATTCACTTGTGTTTCTACCATTGTAAAACTTTTATCACCACTAAATTTTAAAATATGATTTTTATCCCCTTCTATTGAAGACACTGTTTCACTTTCTAATTTAGCTCCTAATAGAGAAACTGGATATAAAACATCATTATTTGCGGATGTTTTGACATCCTTTTTTGATTCTTTCAATGCTTGATTTTGATTAAAATGTTTCTCTTTAAAATTTTTATTTTTATGAAATTCATTTACTTTACAAGTAACAATTTCTGTCTCATCTTGATCTAGACACAAAACAATCAATGGTTTTAATTTTTTATCAAAAATAACTTCTTGTTTAACAATTCTTGTATCATTAGGATATTTCACCTTTGCTTCTACTTGATATCCTTTTTCAATCTTTTTAATTTTATTATTTTCTAATAATTGAATTAAATAATGATAAATATATGGTTTAGGACTATTTTCAGGCCAATCACTTTGAAATTTAAACATTTGATTAAGTGTTGGTGTTAAAACATAGACTCCTTTTTTATTTTTTATAATGATTTGTGATTGATTTAAACTTTTATCATAAAGTTCTACTCGATAATATTTTTGTTTATCTTTTTTTAAATAATCTACTTTTACTTCATAACTTTTAAGTTCATCATTTTGTGTCATTTCCATATCACATACAAGTTGATAAGAATTCATACTTTTAGCTTCTTTTAACGTTTCATCCAATGAATTATTTTTAAATTTTAAAAAAACAACAATACCTATTGCACAAATGACTAAACCTATAATGACAATATATAATTTTTTCAAATCTATCCCTCCATTATAAAAATATTCTTTATTTATTTTTATATGTATAAAATACAAATTTACGGGATAGACTCTATTTAAGGAGGTTAAGAAAATGAATGCATTACAAAAAACAGCACTTGTTTTTACTGTGATCGGTGCTATTAATTGGGGTCTTATTGGCTTATTTAATTTTAATTTGGTAGATAGTTTATTTGGTCAAAATAGTTTTTTATCAATGCTCATTTATATTGTTGTAGGAATAGCTGGACTCATTAATATTATGCTTTTCTTTACGGACTTAAATATAAAAGAGTAGCTAAGCTACTCTATTTCAAATGTGGACATATGTCCATCTTTAGTATCAATTTTAATACGATTTTTTACCATTTTTAACATTGGAATATCATGTAAAGAATCCGAATAGGCATAAGATAAGTCATAATCTATTTCTAGATTATGATTTTTTATCACTTCTTGGATTCTTTTTACCTTTTCTTCATTTTTACAATTTTTTCCAATCATTTGACTTGTATATTTACCATCTTTAATGTCTGTTTTAGTTCCTAAAATTTCATCTACTGGTAACTTACAAAAACGAAGATAAGCTTCTACAGAGGCACTACATATATAAATCGTATACCCTTCTGCCTTTTTCTTTTTTAATTCTTCAATGACATTTAAATAATAACAAGGTTCTAATACTTCTTGATAAAACTTTTCAATCTCTTGATCAGACATCTTATCTAATGGATATAACCATGCTGATTTTGCTTTATTAAGTGGTTCTATCTTTAATAGATATAAAGCATAATGATAAACCACTTTTAATAATTTAAAAACAGATAGTGGATGTTTTTTTAAATAATACTTTAAAAGTTTTCCACCAGAATCTCCATGAATCAAAGTATCATCAAAATCAAAAAATGCAAATTTAGTTAACACCTATGCAATCTCCAAAGCAACTTCCATCATTGCTGTGAAAGTTTTTTCTCTTTCTTCTGCAGTTGTTTCTTCATTTGTTACTAATGAATCTGAAACAGTTAATAAAGTTAATGCTTTTTTACCAGCGTAAGCTGCATTTGCAAATAAAGCATAAGATTCCATTTCTGTAGCAAGGCATCCCATTTTGATCCATTTATCTGCTTTATTGTCTGCATGATAGAACAAATCAGAAGATAGGACATTTCCTACATGATAAGTTAAATTCTTTTCTTTTGCTTTTTCTACAGCTTTTTCTAATAAACTATAATCAGAAATAGCTGAATAAGTTCCTGGTAATTCATATTGATGTGCATAATTTGAATCTGTACAAGCACCTTGTACAATAATGATATCTCTTAAATGAACATCTTCTTTAAATGATCCACAAGAACCAATACGAATAATATTTTCTACATCATAAAAATGAAACAATTCATAACTATAAATCCCAATACTAGGCATTCCCATACCCGAACCCATAATAGAAACTTCTTTTCCTTTATACGTTCCTGTATAGCCAAACATGCTTCTTGTCGCATTAAATTGTTTAACATTTTCTAAATACGTTTCTGCTAAATATTTTGCACGTAAAGGATCTCCTGGCATTAAGACAGTTTTTGCGATATCTCCTTTATTTGCTTGATTATGTGGTGTTGCCATAACACTACCTCCTTTATATTCTCTTTCAAGTTTATCATATTCTTTTTCAATTGATAACTAATTTTATGATTTTTGTACCTTTCCATCTTTTAAATAATAAAAAGTTTCAATATCTGCTGCTTCATTAAGTTTTTCGCCTTTAATCGCATTAACAAGATGTTCAACATAATCATCTTCATTACCTGCACCTAAAATAGCCATATACCCTTCTAAAAAGACCATTGGTCCATAACCGTAATCATCTTCATCAAAATCAATGATTTGATCAATATGATTTTGATAACTTTCTTTCATTTCATCAAATGTTTGTTCATCATCCATATCATAAGCTTTTATTTTCATATGTTTTCCAAATTCTTTTTTTATTGCTGGAAGAACATTCTTTTTAAAATGTTGACAATTTGAACAATCTTTTAAATAAAAATAAGTTAATTGATATGTCTCTTTCCATTCGTTTTTTTGATTTTGACAACCAACTAACGGAACTAATAATAAAATAATTAATAGAATCTTTTTTAATTTTTTCACACTTTCACCTTTTCTATTTATAATGTTTTCTTTTTATTTTTCAATTATACATCAATTATTTTTGAATGGAAAGTGATGTGATGAGAGATAAATAATATTAATAATAATATATATTGAATAAAAATAATATATATAATATAATACAAGTAGAAAGGATGATAGCTATGGCATTTGTATGGTCAACAAATGAAATTTCAAAGAAAACAGTTACTATTTATAGTACAAATCTCACTTTAAACACAGCTGCTTGTAAACATTTTGAAAATGTTCAATATGTATTATTAGGAGTTGATAAAGAGAACAATTTATTAGGAATCAAGCCAGTTGATAAAACAGCAATAGATGAAGGAATTTATCCAAATGATCAATTGCATCGTATTTCAATTGGTAAAAGTTATGGACGTGTTTCTAATAAAAATTTTATTGAAAACCTTGCTAGAGAATATCATTTAGATTTAAGTGATAAACAAGGTCTAAAGTATCCTGCAAATTTTGATGTTGTTCACCAAATATTAACAGTTAATCTATAAGGGAGGGATAGATCATGATGTTATGGATATGGCTAGGCGTTATCATTGTAACTGCTATTATTGAATTAGTTACAATCGATTTAGTAAGCATCTGGTTTACACTTGGTGGAATCGGTGCCTTAATTGCCTATGCTTTAGGTTTAAATCAAATCATTCAAATTATTATCTTTATCATTTTAAGTGCTATTTGTATTGGAATCAGCAGACCTCTTGCTAAGAAATACTTAAGAACACAAACAGTCAGTACAAACTATGATCGTGTTATTGGTCAACATGGACTTGTTTTAAAAAGAATTGATGCTGATACAAGAGGAGAAGTTAAGGTGCTTTCTATGGAATGGTCCGCTTCTAGTGTAGATAATTCTACTTTAGAAGAAGGAGATTATTGTGAAATTCTTGCTGTAGAAGGTGCTCATCTTGTGGTTAAAAAAATTAATAAATAAAGGAGAAAGAAAATGAGTATTATTGGTTTAATTTTAATTATCATTGTTTTAATTATTATTGTCAGTGTTATTGCATTTGCAATTCGTATTGTTCCTCAATCAAAAGCTTATGTTGTAGAAAGAATCGGTGCTTATAATCGTACTTGTAGTGTTGGACTTCATATTTTAGTTCCATTTTTAGATCGTGTTGCTAATAAGGTTTCTTTAAAGGAACAAGTTGTAGACTTTGCGCCTCAACCTGTTATTACTAAAGATAATGTTACAATGCAAATTGATACAGTTGTTTATTATCAAATTACAGATCCTCGTTTATTCACATATGGTGTCGATCGTCCTATTAATGCCATTGAAAACTTAACAGCAACAACTCTTCGTAATATTATTGGGGATTTGGAATTAGATGAAACTTTAACATCTCGTGATATTATTAACTCACGTATGAGAAGTATCCTTGATGAAGCAACTGATCCTTGGGGAATTAAAGTTCACCGTGTTGAAGTTAAAAATATCATTCCACCTCGTGATATTCAAGAAGCTATGGAAAAACAAATGCGTGCTGAACGTGAAAGACGTGAAGCTATTTTACAAGCTGAAGGTAAGAAAACAGCTGCTATCTTAAATGCTGAAGGGGATAAACAATCAACAATCTTAAGAGCGGAAGCTGAAAAAGAAGCAGCCATCGCTAAAGCTGAAGGTCAAGCAGAAGCATTACGTTTAGTTTACGAAGCACAAGCAAAAGGTATTACTTATATCAACGATGCACATCCAAATCAAGCTTATGTCACTTTACAAGGTTTCAAAGCTTTAGAAAACTTATCTAAAGGTGATGCTACTAAGATTATTATTCCAAGTGAATTACAAGGAATTGCAGGATTAGCAACTACTTTAAAAGAAGTTGTAACTGAAAAGAAAGATAAGGAATAGTTAAAAACAGTCTTCGGACTGTTTTTTCATATTCTTTTTTTTATGTCATATAGTGTATAGGGTGAATAATGATGTGTGGAATTTTATGTTTATATAATCAACAAAGAAATGTCTTAGATGATTGTGGAAAATTTAATAAAATGCTCCATTTATTAGACCATCGCGGTCCTGATGATATGCGAACTTATTTTGATCAACATGTTTTATTAGGTCATTGCCGTCTTTCAATTATTGATTTAAAAGGAGGTATGCAACCTTTAGAATATACTTATCAAGATATTACTTATCGCATTATTTTTAATGGTGAAATTTATAATATGAATGAGTTAAAGAAACATCTTATTGATTTAGGTTTCCATTTTTATAGTCAAAGTGATAGTGAGGTTTTACTTGTCAGTTTTATTGCTTATAAAGAAAAATGTTTAAATATGTTAGATGGTATCTTTTCATTTGTTATATCTTATGAAAATAAAATCTTTGCTTGTCGTGATCATTTAGGTGTAAAGCCTCTCTTTTATTATTTAAAAGATGATGATTTAGTCATTTCAAGTGAAATTAAAGCTATTTTAATGTACATTGGAAAATGTGTCGTTGATAAAACAGGAATTAAAGAATTACTAGGTTTAGGTCCTAGTTTATCACCAGGAAGTACACTTTATAAAGATATTTATAGTTTAAGACCTGCTCATTATTTATGGTTTGATGGTGAGCATTTAATGATTGAAAGATATTGGTCTTTACAAAAAAAAGCACATCTAAAAAGTTATGAAGAAACTGTTCAAGATGTACGCTTCCTTGTAAATAAAAGTATTCAAAGACAATTATTAAGTGATGTACCTATTTCTTGTATGTTATCTGGTGGTTTAGATTCGAGTATTATTACAGCTATAAGCAGTCAATACGTCAATCATATTTCAACCTATAGTATTGATTACTTAGACCAAGATAAATATTTCCAACCCTATGATTATCAACTTACAAAAGATAGTGATTATATCGATTTAATGGTCAATCGTTATCATAGTCACCACAATAATGTCGTTTTATCACAAAAGAATTTAATTATTTTTTTAAAACAAAGTTTAATGGCTAGAGACGCTCCAGGAATGGCTGATATTGATTCTAGTTTTCTATTATTTTGTAAAGAAATTAAAAGAAATCATAAAGTCGTTTTATCTGGTGAATGTGCAGATGAAATTTTTGGAGGTTATCCTTGGTTTTATAAAAAAGAACTTTATAGTCTAGATTCATTTCCATGGATTAGAGATATTGATCAAAGATTAGAACTTCTTAATGAAAATATAAAAAAATTGAACATTAAAGAATATGTTCAAAGTAAATATTATCAATCACTTAATGAAATAGACTACCTCGATCAAAGCTTTTATGATACCAATAAAAGAAAGATGATTTATTTAAACATTGAATGGTTTATGCAAACACTCTTAACACGGAGTGATAGCCAATCTATGTATAACGCTGTAGAGCTTCGTGTACCCTTCGCTTCAAAAGAAATCGTTGAATATATGTACAATGTCCCTTGGACCTATATGTTTAAAGATCAACAAGAAAAAGCTGTTTTACGTGATGCTTTCAAAGACTTCCTTCCTCAAGAAATCTATAATCGTAAGAAAAATCCTTACCCTAAAACTCATTCTCCATTTTTCCTTACTTACATTAAAAATCTTCTCTTAGAAACACTTAACGATAAAAATAACATTCTTTATCAACTTTTTGATATTAAAAAACTTAAACACTTTATTGAAAACAGCGAAAGCATTGAAGTTCCTTGGTTTGGTCAACTCATGATGGGACCACAACTCCTTGCCTATTTTTATCAAATCTATATGTGGGGTAAAATATATCATGTAGAATTAGAGCTTTAATAAAGCTCTAATTCTATTTCTTGACTATTTAAACGAATGTCTTGTAGATATTCGTTTTTTACTCTTATTTGTGTATTATTCACAGATACTTGAGGAATGTCTTTAACCCATTCTTGTAACATTTTAGCATAGTTAAGCTTTAAAAAACCATAACGTATACTTCCTTGACTATCAATAATAATATCTTCATTAACATAAGGTCTTGCATCTATGTGTATTTTAGTTTCAATTCCTTTATAGACTAAAACCATTCTTATTTGAATATATTGATCTATCTTTATTTGGATATCTTTTAACTTTCCTTTTTCTATAAAGAATCGTTTATAAATGATCCAAACAAGTTTTTCTAAAGTTTTTACATCAATTTTCATAATCTCACCACTTTATTATATGTATAAAAAATCAAGAAGCTTAAGCTTCTTGAATATTTTTATGAATAATATCTAACATTTGATTCAATTCTTGATAATCAATTTGTCCTGGAGCACTTGCTTTTCCTACAGATGCAAAAGTAATTGCACTTCCAAATTGTTCTCCAACTAAACGTGAAGTAAGTCCAATAGACGACATTGACATAGTCACAATTGGTTTTTGAGCATATTCATGTTTAGCTTGAACTGTAAATGAAAGTAGATTTAATAAATCTTGATAATCTTCTGGCATAACTGCTACCTTCATAATATCTGCTTCTAAAGAATCCATTGATCTAAATTTTTGCATCAATGAATCAACTTCTGGTGTTCTATCAAAGTTATGACTTGACATCAACATGTATTTACCAGCATCATGAATAAGTGTTCTTAATTCAATTGCCATATTTGTTCCTAACGCTAATTCAACATCGTAAATATCAAATGCATTTGCTTCAACTGCTAATTTATAAACATTGAAATAATCTTTAGGATCAATTTCAACTTCTCCACCTTCTGCAGCTGTACGAATCGTTAGAATAACTGGTTTTTGTATTTGTAAGGCAGCAATGTTTAAAAATAAATTTCTTAATGCATCTTCTTGATGGATATTTTCGTAAAAATCTATTCTTAATTCGATCATATCTACTTCTAATTCATTAAATTCTTTTAATTTATTTAGAATCGCTTCATCATGGCTTTCTACAATAGGAACACATACTTTAGGTTTTCCTTCTCCAATGATGACTCCTTTAATTTCAATACTCATATTTACACCTTCTTTGATTATTTAATAATTCAACAGCATAATAATATCATATTTTTTTATTAGAGTGTTAATTTTTTTATAATTTGCAAAAAAAGCATTAAAATTAATTAATGCTTTTGATTTTTTATAACTTTTTGTCTTGAAAATTCTTCACGTTCTTTTTCTTCAAGAGATTCACTAATAAATTTAATTGTTTCTTCAAAACGTGGAATTGAAATATTTTTTAAGGCATTCGCACGTTTTTGTGTTTTTCTAATGGTATTTGCTAGACGATAAACTGAGTTTTCAACTTCTGCTAAAACAACAGTCAATTCTTTAACACGATAGAAACATTCATAAGCATAGTCTACTTTTGAATTAGAACGATCCATGTTATAACTACATACCATTGGTTGTTTATGATAAGTAATTTTAGGAATTTCTACACCCATAACACTTCGATAAGCAATACTGATTCCATAATCAATAGGTGTTGCAGTAACGAGGTCACTAATCAACCCTAAAGAAATATTTGCTTCTTGTAAAGCATCGTAAGCATTTTGATAAGCTTCCGTAATTTCATCTCTGACCATTTTAACATCATCTAATAATGACATCATTTCTTTAATAAGAACGTTTCTTTTCTTATCTAATAGATCATATCCAAGAACAGCTAATTGTAATTGTTTCTTTGTAGAAATTAAATTTCCTTTTGTTGGAACAACTTTTAAAGCCATAATTAATCACCTGCTTCTTGTAATTCTTTGATGATTGATTTTTCTTTAATATGGAAACGTTTTACAGCACGATCATGATCATAATGTTCATCTAATAATTTGTTATCTAGACGATCAAGTGCTTCTCTTGGTAAAACAGAAACTAAATCCCATCCTAAATCTAATGTTTCTTCAATTGATCTATTGACATCGAAACCTTGATTTAAGAAATGTTGTTCAAATAGTTTACCAAATGATAAATATTGTTTATCTAATGGAGATAATTCATCTTCACCGATAACTGATGTTAATGATTTAACATCTTGTACATGGGCATAACATGCAAATAATTGGTTGGCAATGTCTTGATGATCGCCACGTGTATATCCTTCACCGATACCATCTTTCATTAAACGTGAAAGTGATGGTAAAACATCAACTGGTGGATAAATACCTGCTGAGTTTAATTCAGGTGACAAAGTAATTTGTCCTTCAGTGATATATCCAGTTAAATCAGGAACCGGATGAGTAATATCATTGTTAGGCATTGTTAAAATAGGAATTTGTGTTACAGAACCTTCTGCCCCTTTAATAATACCAGCTCTTTCATATAAAGAAGCTAAGTCAGAATATAAGTAACCTGGATAACCTTTACGTCCAGGAATTTCTCCTTTACTTGAAGAGAATTCACGTAACGCTTCACAATAGGAAGTGATATCTGTATAGATAACTAATACGTGCATATTTTGTTTATAAGCTAAATATTCAGCAGCAGTTAAAGCACAACGTGGAGTTAATGTACGTTCAATGATTGGATCATTTGATAAGTTTAAGAACATAACAACTCTTTCCATAACTCCTGCTTCTTTAAAGCTACGTTTAAAGTAGTTTGCAACGTCATTTGTAACACCCATTGCCGCAAAGACAATGGCGAAACCTTTTCCTGATTCATCAGCAACTTTTGCTTGTTTAACGATTTGTACAGCTAAACGGTCATGTGGTAAACCTGAACCAGAGAAGATTGGTAATTTTTGCCCACGAATTAATGTAGCAAGACAGTCAATTGATGAAATACCTGTATTGATGTAGTTACGTGGATAAACACGGCTTACTGGATTTAATGGTAAACCATTGATATCCATCATTTCTTCTGCATAAATTTCACCTAAACCATCGATTGGTCTACCAGCACCATTGAAGACACGTCCTAAAATTTCTTTAGAAACAGGTAATTCCATTGGTCTACCTAATAATTTAGTCTTTGTATTTTCTAGTGATAAATCATTTGTTCCTTCAAATACTTGGACAACGATTTTTTCACCTTCAATTTGTACAACACGTCCAGAACGTGTTGTACCATTTTTTAATTGAATTTCAACCATTTCGTCGTAAGAGGCACCTTTTACGTGATCTAAAACGACTAATGATCCATTGATTTCATTTAATCCTACATATTGTAGTGCCATTTTTATTTCCTCCTACGCTACAGATTTTAATGCATTATCAATATCTTGATAATAAGTATCTAATTTTTCAATATGATCATTTGGAATATCATATTTCATTTTAATTAATTGTTCAAAAATACCAGTTTCACTAATTGCTCGAACAACTTTACCTTGAGCAACAGCTTCTTGACATTTTTTATTTAAATATAAGATAACATCCATCATCTTTAATTGTTTAGCAAGTGGTACGTATGTATCATCCTTATGGAAGGCATTTTGTTGTAAATAACCAACACGAACCACTTTTGCGATTTCCATCACTAATTTTTGATCTTCTGGTAAAACATCAGGTCCCATTAAGTTAACAATTTCATTTAATCTTGATTCTTCAGCAAGAATGAATGAAAGTTGTTGACGATCACTGACGAAATCAGAACCAACATTTTTGTCATACCATTTTTCAAGATCATAAACATAATCACTATAAGATTGTGTCCAGTTAATTGCGAAATAATGACGAGCATAAGCCAAGGCTTTATCTAAAGCCCAGAAACATCTTACGAAACGTTTTGTATTTTGTGTAACTGGTTCTGAGAAGTCTGCTCCTTGTGGTGATACGGCACCGATGATTGAAACAGAACCTTCTTGTCCATTTAAAGTTTTCATGTATCCAGCACGTTCATAGAATTGTGATAAACGTGATGGTAAGTAAGCTGGGAATCCTTCTTCAGCTGGCATTTCTTCTAGACGACCAGAAATTTCACGTAACGCTTCTGCCCAACGTGAAGTTGAATCGGCCATGATTGCACAGTGATATCCCATATCACGATAATATTCAGCTAAAGTAATTCCTGTATAAATACTTGCTTCACGTGCGGCAACTGGCATGTTTGAAGTATTAGCAATTAGGACAGTTCTATCAGTTAATGGTTTACCACTCTTAGGGTCAATTAACTCACTAAATTCTTCAAGAACTTGAGTCATTTCGTTTCCACGTTCTCCACAACCAACATAAATGATAATGTCGGCATCACACCATTTAGCAATTTGGTGTTGTGTCATTGTTTTACCAGTACCGAAACCACCTGGAATAGCAGCAGTTCCACCTTTAGCGATTGGGAATAATGTATCGATAACACGTTGTCCTGTTACTAAAGGAATAGAAATTGGTAAACGTTCTAGAGTTGGACGTGCTTGTTTAATTGGCCATTTTTGACATAATGTACATTCATGAATTTGACCATGTTCATCTTCAATTTTCATTACGACATCATTGATTTTATATTGACCATTTTCTTTTACTTCAACAACTTTACCACTTAAAAGTGGTGAAAGCATACATCTGTGTTCAATTAAATCTGTTTCAGGACATGTTGCATAGATGTCTCCACCTTTTAAAACATCTCCTACTTTTACTTTCATTGTAACGTCCCATAATTTTTCAACATCAAGTGAATCAACATCGCTTCCGGCTTCAATAAAAGCACCTGATTGTTCAGCGATGGCTT
Source organism: Faecalibacillus sp. H12 (assembly GCF_013361255.1). NCBI lineage: Bacteria > Bacillati > Bacillota > Erysipelotrichia > Erysipelotrichales > Coprobacillaceae > Faecalibacillus > Faecalibacillus sp. H12. The sequence continues at coordinate 14,659 of NZ_JABWDK010000023.1, forward strand.
TTAATGGACGTTCAATCCCATCAAAGATATTTCTTAAAATACCAGGACCTAATGTAACACAAATTGGTGATCCTGTAGAAATAACAGGTTCTCCTGGTTTTAAACCAGTTGTTGTTTCATATACTTGGATAGTTGTTAAATCTTTAGAAATTGAGATAACTTCACCCATTAATTTAGCATGACCAACATAAACCATTTCTAACATTGAAAAGTCTTTGGCATTTTTTACTTTAACAACGGGACCATTAATAGAATAAATTACATTTTCACTCATCTTTAATCCCCCTATTTAATCATCAATCCAGAAGTCTTATAGAACCAATCTTTTTGAGCTTCTAAATTTGAGTCTAATGATTCATCTACGACAACATTTGTTGTTTTATTTTCAATAATGAATCCACCTAATTGAATTTGTTGACCTTCTTCAACTTCAATTGGTAAAGCATATGCTTTCTTTAAATCATCAGCATATTTTAAATCTTCTTTTCTTACACATAAAACACAATCAGTCATTTGATATTCATCACTTACTGCTTTTACATGACTTGTAAGATATTCAAGATAATTAGAACTATTTACAAATTCAACAAGTTTATTTTTTACTTCTGTAAAAATTGTATTAACATATTCTTCTCTTTTTTCAACTAATTTTTTTAGTCTTTCTTCTAATTGAGCTGAAGCTTCAATACTTGCTTTAGAAGAAATTTCTGCTAATTCTTTATCTAATTGATGCTTAGCATCAATTTCAGCTTCACCTCTTAATTGGTTATAAGCTTCTTGTTCAATTGCTTTTGCTTCATCTAAAATTTCTTTTTCTTCAGCAGATGAAATTTTTTCAATTTCATCTTTGATATAAAGAAAGACTTGATCTTTTTTTTGCATAGCACTTTCTCCTATAACTTAACTCCAATTGCTTCTGAAACATATCTATCAATCGTTTCACCAATTTTAGAATTTCCATGTCTATCTGGAATTTCTACAAGCAATGGTTTTTGTTGTTTTAATTTTATTTCAGAAATAACATCAGGAGCTAATTCAATTAATTTCGTTGTAATTAAAATCACACCTATGGATCTATCTTTCATTTTTGTTTCCAAAACTTCAAGAAAATCACGTCTTTTATGAACAACTTCTCCTTCAATACCAACAAGTCTTAAACCCATTTCAGTATCGACATTGTCACTTATTAAATAAAATTTCATAAAAAATCACTCTCTAAATTAGATTTTGTTGATAATTAAGATAGAGATTAATAAACCATAGATTGCAACCCCTTCACCTAAGGCAACGAAGATTAATGATTTACCAAAGTTCTTTTCATTTTCAGAGAAAGCTCCGATAGCTGCTGGAGCTGCTGCTGCAACGGCAATACCTGCACCTAAAGCAGAGAAACCAGTTGATAAAGATGCTGCTAAGAATCCTAAACCTTGAGCAATTGTACCAGTGATTGTAGCAACTTCACCTGCTGCAAATACACTTGAATTTGACATAGCAACTAATAAGCATAAAACAACGGCACCAGCGAAACCACTGATATGAACACCTAATCTTCTTTTAGCGCTTTGAGCTGATACTTTTCCTGTAAATACTTTAATTAATGGTAATGTTAATAAAACTACTGCAACTAATGGTAATAAAATTTCTAATACTGTCATAATAAATTTCCTCCTTGAATTTAATCTTCCTTAATAGTTTTAAATGGAATTCCATTTCCTTCATAATAACGTGAAAACATTTCATAGAATTCAAGACGTAATACTTGAATTCCAACAATCAATCCTTCAAGACACATTACAAAAACGTTTCCTAAAATCAAGACGATGATTTCACCAAATCCTCCTACCATTTCAGCAAGAGTATAAACAACAAGCATCATACCAGCATGCGATAAAACGAATCCCCCGACACGCAAGAATGACATTGTGTTTGTAATAAATGATAAGACTACTTCAAATAATTCGAAGAATCCTTCAACAAAGAATGCTCCAAAACCATTTGGGAACATTTCACCATGTTCTTCTAATTTTCTAATTAACGGTTCTTTTAAGAACATTAAGATAAGTGGTAATACAATTAAAATTAAAATATAGAAAATATTTACAAAATGTTGTCCTGTAAGCATTCCAAGAGCTGCACCAATAACAGCAACATAGAATGTAACCCCACATAAACCATTTTGACTTAAAATCGCTTCACCGATATTTTTCTTTTTAAAGTTCAAAACAATACTGAATGTCATTGAAATAAGAATTAAGACAATACCAAGTCCAATGGCAGCCATTAATAATGTCATTGTATTTTCTGGTGACATTGCATTAAAGAATGAGAAACCTTTGAAATATTCAGATAAGATTTCTTCATTTCCAAAGAACGAACCAAAGAATACACCGAAGATTGCACTGGAAATACCTAAACGAACTCCCACGCCACCTAATTTTAAATTAAATTTCTTTTCAGCAACAAGGCCTACTAAAGAAAGAATAATACCTTGTCCTAAGTCACCAAACATAATACCAAATAATAAAGTATATGAAATAGCAACTAATAACGTTGGATCTACATCATTGTAACGAGGTACACCATACATTTCGACGAACATTCTAAATGGTCTTGCAAACCATGAATTTTTAAGTCTTGTTGGTGGTTCTAGACGTACATCTGATGTAGCAGGTAAAACTTCAAGTTTAACACCATCGATACTTTCAAAAGTGTTTTTGAAATTATCTAAATCATTCTTAGGGACAAATCCATGAACATTTAATTTATCACCTAATTTAACAATATATTTTTGCATTGCATAAACTGAATTTAATTTTTTAGCAACACTATAAATACGTGTTAATTCTTCCATATTTTCTGAAATTGTTTTATCAATTCTATTTTGTAAATCTTGGCTGTATTGTTTAGCTGAATCAGATTCATTTTGAATTTCTTTTTCAGCTAATTCACATGAACCATGAACGAATTCAGGAATATGGATTTTTTCAAAATAAAGTGATGTAAAAACATTATCCACTTCAGGAGCATCTGTAGGTGTCGTCATATACATACACCATACATATTTATCATCTCTTTGAAATGCTTTATAAACAAATGGTAATGTTTCATAATACTCTAACTTTCCTTCATTATTGAGAGGAAGTTTACCGAATCTTATTTTTAAATATTGTGTTCCAAATAATTGATCAAAGTCAATATTAGAACCTTCAACATGATTTAAAGTAATGATAGCTTCATCATTTTCTTCAATCATCTTTGTCAATTCTTTTTTAACAGCATCAATACGGTCAATATCTAAAAATAAATCATCTAAAAATTCTTTAGCTCTAAATACATTAAGTTGCGCATCTGTTTCAACTTCAGGAACTTCAAAATGATATTTTGTTTTCATTTCTTCAATTCTTGATAACAATTCTTCATAAAGATTGTCATTGTTGTAAGCTGAAAGACCAGCAACACTATCCGTAAACTTGCTTGCTAGCTCGGGATGAAAATCATCTCTTTGATAAAGCTCAAGCAACACATCATTACAATTGTCTTTATCAAAATCAAGGCTAACCAAGTTTAATTTCGCTATTGCCATGACAGTCCCCCTTTACTCTTTATTGATCTTTTTGTCACTTTTTTCACTAAGCTACAAACTAATAATAACGCAATGTTTATAACAAAGAATAATCCAATTTGCATTGCATAGTTTGTACCTACAACAAAGATTGAATTATAAAGTGACATACCATAGAAGACTGTTCCACTTAATAGTCCTCCTATTGTAACAGCAGCTCCTACACGTTGTAGTAACTTACTGATGTTACCTTTAATAATAAATGATAATAGAATAGCTAAAACACCTACTCCTAAATCACCAAGTAAAACAAGTGCTGAAAGCATCATAACCACACCAGCAATCATTGTTGGATCAAATTTTTCACCAGGTTTAAATGTGAATAAGCATTCAAATGGTTGGAAAAATGTGTTGTTTTCAACATAAACAGGACCTTCAATTCCTTGATCTTGATATGTATCAATAGGAAGTTCATGAATAGTAATTCCAGGAACATTTACAATATCTTCTAATTCATTTTTATTAAATGAACTAAATGCATAAACTGCAGCTTTAGTTTTTAAATCAACTACATATTTACCTTTCTTGTATAACTCTTTCAAACGATATGTTTTCCAAAAGTCACTAAGTAATTGTTCTTCATTTTCTTCTTTCACTTTTTCAATACGTTGATCAAGTTCTTGAAGATACGCTTCCATTGTTTTATTTTCTGCTTTTAATTCAGCAACTGCTTCTTCCATTTTACCATGGGCAAATTTTGGAAGTTTTACTTCTTCAAAGTTCATTGAAGAGAAAATGTTATCAATTTCACCAATACTATGTTCAACGCCACCATAAACAATCCAAGCAAATTGATCTGTATGTGATAATTCTTGATAAACAAATGGATAACTGTCAAAATATTTAATTTTTTCAATTTGTGATAATGGTAATTTACCAAATCTTAAAGCAACATATTTTAATTCATGAATATCATCGATAGAAATACGATCACGATTTAAACATGAAATCAATTCAATTGCTTCTTGATTTTCATAATAATCTTTTTTAATTCCTCTTTTAATTTCATTAATATCATCTAACTTTTGATGAATTTCTGAAATATAATCTAAAATTTCACGAACATTTAAAAATGCACTTTGAACGGGTCTATCTACTCTTTCAATATGTAAGACATCCATCACATTATAAAGTTCGTCTAATACTTCGTTATATGGATTTCTATCTTCCATAGAAGTTGCATGATCTAAATTAGAAATCACTTTCTTCGCTTTAACTGGATAAATAGAATCTTGATGATTTTCAAGTTTCATCAAAACTTCCATATAATCATCTCTAGAGAAAACAATGTTATATAAATGTGTATTCTTAATCATTTTTTTCCCTCCTATGCATAAATCAATGTATTTTCAATTTTTGAAACAGGTTGATTATAACGAATACCTTCAACAATATGCTTCAAGTTATCTATTTCAATTCTTTGTAAAATACTATAAGTCATATAAACAAGTGGTGCACTGTTTGAAAAACGCATGTATCTTTTTGCGATATTATATTGAATACTATCTGCATAATATTCGATATAGGCAAATTCTTTATCATCCATATAGAAGTTATATTTAGAAGTTGATAATAAAGATAATACTTCTTTAGGACCGCTTGCACTAATTAAACGATTCATCATATCTTTTGGCAATCTTGAATATTGTAAAAAGAGTGAACTTCTGATTGAATCTTCTGATTCATGGAAATATTGTTTATAACGATAGATTTTTGAAATATTCTTTAATTCAATAGAAGTATAGAAAATATTTAATAAATCTTTTTGAACACTTCCTTTGAAGTGTTTTTTAATTGTTTCAACAATGTTTTCATAATAAAGTGATTGTAAGCACATATGAACTTCTTTAACATCAAATGGGACAGAGAAATCAATTTCTTTAAGAACTTTATAATATCTTGTTTTTGAAAGATATTGTAAAAGATCTTTGAATGATTCAATGTTTACTAATCCATCAATATTAAAACTTGTCTTTTTCGCTAAATAAGTAGGAATTGATAAATTAAAGCTATATTGTTCCTTTGCTTGTAAAGAAACAAGTTTATCCATAATTAAATTAATTTCTACTCCAATAATTTCAAATAGATAAAAATCTTCATCAGACTTAGGTGAATATTTCATCAACTTCGCACAACGATGATAATATTCTTGATTTAAACAATCTTCTATTTGACCACGATGAACATGTCTAATATTAATATCTTTTAAAGCATCTGCATAACTTGTTTGAGATTTTAAATAAGAAACAACTTCTCCAATTGTTTGTTTTCTTGTTAAATCAAGATAAACATTCTTATTTAAACGCCCACCATACATTGCTTTAGCTTTTGCACATAAGGCATTTGAAGATAAAGACATCTTTACACCTTCTATTTAGTACATCTCGTAAAGATTTCATCTACCCATTTATCTTTATTTTGAGTAAATAAATCTTCCATATTTTTCATTGATTTATGAAATTCATTTTCTTGTAATTGTGCTTCTTCTTTATTCTTATTCAATAGATCTTGTTTATGCTTTTCAACTTGATCTTGTTGACTATCAATATACTCACTATAAATTGTAGACTTTTGCGACATCATACTTGATTGAGCTTCCGCTTTTTTCTTTTTCGCAAGTTCTACTTTTTCTACGCATTGGCGATCGAATTCTATTAACTTTTGAATAATATCATCCATCTTATTTTCCCCCTTCTTCTTGTCGAGGATAATTGTACTCTCATTCTTTTAAAATTCAACAGACATAGCTTTCAAAAGCACTCTTTATGATAAATTTATGACGAATTTATAAGAATTTATCAAAAATCCTCTTTAAAGAATGTATGTAAAAATAAAAGCACCTCCCCTATTTTTGTGTTGTTCATGTCACTTCCTAGAGATGTGGCGCTTGCAATACATACCTTATTCTTTATTTCGCACGTTATTCTACTCCCACTTTTCAATATTTGTCAATAGACAAATTTTAACATTTGCATAAATCCGCCAAAACCTTAGCGTCATGCCACTTTTAGCAAGATTCATTCCTAATTTTTTATTCATCTCTAAGCCTTTTCATTCTTGAATGTAAATGTTAAAATGAAAGAACTTAGGAGGTCATTATGATAAATCAAAGAATTACAAAATTAAGACAACTTATGAAAGAAAGAGGAATCGATCTTTATATCATTCCAACCAGTGATTTTCATCAAAGTGAATATGTAGGAAGTTACTTTGAAGCTCGTCATTATATGTCTGGATTTAGCGGTTCAGCTGGAACTCTTATCGTAAGACAAGAGGAAGCTTATTTATGGACAGACGGTCGTTATTTTATTCAAGCAGAAAAAGAACTTGCCGGTAGTTGTATTCAATTAATGAAAATGCGTACACCGGGTGTTCCTACTATTAAAGAATATATTGAAAAATATCCAGAAGCAACCATTGGTTTTGATGGGCGCGTAATGCCCTATAATCAATGTCTTTTCACAAATACCATTCAAGCCAATGAAGATCTTGTAGATCTTATTTGGCAAGAGCGTTCTGAACTTTCCCATGAAGAAGTTTATTTATATGATACAAAATATTGTGGTGTTTCTAGAAAAGAAAAATTAGAAATCATTAGAGAAAAAATGAAAGATGCGAAATATCATTTAGTGACAACTTTAGATGATATTGCTTGGATCTTTAATATTCGCGGTAATGATGTTTTATGCAACCCTGTTGCTTTAGCTTATGCTTTAATTGAAAAAGAAAAAGCAAATCTTTATTTAAGAAAAGAAGCGGTAAGTCAAGAAGTCATTGATGAATTATTAAAAGATCAAATTGAAGTTAAAGATTATTTTGATATTTATGAAGATATTAAAAATATCAATGGTAAAGTTCTTTTAGATACAAAATCAGTAAACTATACATTAGTTAATTCTATTAATATAGATAATGTCATCGATCAAACAAATCCAAGTCAATTACTTAAATCAATTAAAAACGATACAGAAATCAAAGCGACAAAAGATGCTCATTTACATGATGGTATTGCTGTTACTAAATTTATGTATTGGTTAAAAACAAATATTGGAAAAATAGAAATGGATGAACTTTATATCTCTAATAAACTTTTAGAATTTAGAAAACAACAACCAAATTTCAAAGATATTTCCTTTACAACCATTTGTGCATATCGTGAAAATGCAGCTTTAATGCATTATCATCCAACAGAAAAACAATATTCTAAAGTAGAAGCTTCACATCTATTATTAATTGATAGTGGTGGACAATACTTAACAGGAACAACAGATATCACTAGAACATTCGTTTTAGGTGAAATGACGCAAGCAGAAAGAAAAGATTTCACAATTGCTTTAAAAGCCATGTTTAGATTACAAAATGCGCATTTTATTGAAGGTGTAACAACTGGTGCCAACTTAGATATTTTAGCTCGTGGTGTTATCTATGATTATGATTTAGATTATCGTTGTGGAACAGGGCATGGTGTTGGTCATTTCTTAAATGTTCATGAAGGCCCTAATGGACTGCGTCCAAAAAGCTTATATGGTCATGAAGCATGTATCGTTCCAGGCATGATTACAACAGATGAACCAGGTGTTTATGTAGAAGGTAGTCATGGTATTAGACATGAAAACGAACTCTTATGTGTAAAACATACTGAAAATGAATATGGTACTTTCTTAAAATTTGAACCGATCACTTATGTTCCATTTGATATTGCTGGTCTAGATTTAGATTATTTATCAAATCATGAAATTGCTTCTATTAATGAATATCAACAATATGCCTTCGATCATATTAAAGATGCCTTAACTCAAGAAGAAAAAAATTGGTACTTAAATAACTTATTTATTAAATAACAAGAGAAATCTTGTTATTTTTTAAAGTTGATATAGTTTTAAACTATATCAAATAGTGAAAAATATGTATTTTACAATATCACTTATGTTTTTTATACTTTTAGTAACAACAAGGAGGAAGTAAAAATGAACGCACCTTATAAATATGATATTGTTGGAAGTTTTTTAAGAGATAAAGAAATTAAACAAGCAAGAGAAGATTTTTCCTTAGGAAAAATCAATCAAAGTCAATTAGAAGAAATTGAAAATAAATCAATTGAAAATCTTGTTAATGAAGAAAAAGCTGTTGGTTTAAAAGCTGTTACTGATGGTGAATTTCGAAGAGCTTTTTGGCATTTAGATTTTCTATGGGATTTAAAAGGCGTAGAAAAAGTAGCCGTCGAACATTTTTCAATTGCCTTTAAAGGACATCAACCAAAAAGTCAAACTTTAGAAATTGTGGATAAAATCGATTTTCCCGAAGATCATCCATTTTTAAAACATTTTAAATTCATGCAAAGAGTATCTGGAGAAACAGAAGTTAAACAATGTATCCCTTCTCCTTCAATGCTTCATTTAATTTGTTGTATTAGAGAAGAAAACTATCAACCTATTGAAAAATATCAAGATAACGATGTTTTATTAAAAGATATCGCCTATGCTTATCAAAAAGCAATCAAAGCTTTTTATCAAGCTGGTTGTCGTTATCTTCAATTAGATGATACTTCATGGGGAGAATTTTGTTCAAAAGAAAAAAGAGAAGCTTACAAAGCAAGAGGAATTGATGTAGATGAACTTGCTAAAAAATATGTTGATATGATCAATCTCGCATTAGAAGCTAAACCTGATGATATGGTTATTACAATGCATATTTGTAGAGGTAACTTTAGATCAACATGGTTTACTTCAGGGGGATATGAACCAGTTGCAAAAACTTTATTTGGGAATTGTCATGTTGATGGTTTCTTCTTAGAATATGATAGTGAACGTGCTGGTGGATTTGAACCTCTTCGCTATATTCAAAATCAAAAAGTTGTCTTAGGTCTTGTGACTTCTAAAGATGCTAAACTTGAAAACAAAGATGAAATTATTAAACGTATTCATGAAGCAGAAAAATATGTTCCATTAAATCAATTAGCACTGTCTCCACAATGTGGCTTTGCTTCAACAGAAGAAGGAAACTTACTTACTAAAGAAGAACAATGGAATAAAGTCAAACTTGTTAAAGAAATCGCTGAAGAAGTTTGGCAATAATAAAAGGAACTTTTCGTTCCTTTTATTATTTTATAACTGATTTTAATGTTTCATCTGTCATTGCAAAAGTTTCTGATACTTTTTGATAGATGATTTCTTCATCAATATTCAATTCTTTTAAAAGCTTAAAAACCTTTTTTAAATCCTCTTTTCTTGTTTTATCCATTGCATCATTCATTAAGTTTTCAAAAACATCAAACAAATTAATATCATCACTGGATTCATTTTCAATACTTTCTAACAAAATCGATTTCATATCACGAGAACGACTTCTTTTATCACGATATAAAATATAAGCCTTTGCTACTCTTACATAGCCTTCTTCAATTAAAATTTCTTCAACTGTATCTTGAACAAGTTCTACTGTTGGTAAAGTACTTTCTTTTTCTTCTAATCTTTTTTCTACATCATGAGCAATAGCATATACTTTCTTTAATTCTACTTTATCAAAACATGCACTAAAGGCTTTATAAAGCGCTCCAGCAATCTTGTCTACTTCAAAGTCAACTAAACGCCCATCTCTTTTTCTAATACTTTTAATCATACAAAGCCTCCTATCTATCTATAGTATAATGAAATTTTTATTTAATTTCATTAGATATGATATTTTTCTACATGGACTTGATAATTTTTATAAATTACTAAAATATAATCTTCTTTTAATTTTTCAACAACCCCATATCTAAAGACATCTTCTTGATTTAATTGATACTTTTCTATTAATCGATGTTTGATTTCTTTTTCGTTATCAATTCTTGTCTTCCACCATTTTTTAGGTTTGACTTTAGATAATCTTAAATAGTCTTCTATTAATTCATCTTCATATTGTTCTTTTAAATAAATATTGATATATTGGAATAATTCGTCTAATTGAAAACCAAAGAATTTAAACTGTTGAGCTTGGTAAAATTCACCCAAATCTAAAAAGAAATAAAATGGTGACTTACATTGTCTTAAGACTTTATTCATTGTTATTGGCATTTTCCCTGAATTCCAATATTTTTGTAACATATCTTCAGCTAAATGTATTTTTTCAATATCTTCTTTAGATAAATCATGACTCTCTATTAATTCATAAGGAGCATGTTTTTCATAAATATAACCATATTTATTAGCTTCTTTTCTTAAACTTGTTCCTCTTAAAAGTTTTAAGAACCCTAATTGTAATTCCTTAGGATATAATCTAAAAACATCATCAAATGATTTTGAGAATCTTTGTAAGTTCTCTAGTGGCAATCCTGCAATTAAATCTAAATGAAAATCTATTTTATGATTTTGTTGGAGTTGTCGAATAACATCACATAGACGTTCAAAGTTTTGATATCTTTGAACAACTTTATTTGTTGGTTCATAAGTTGATTGAATACCGATTTCAAATCTAAGTAAACCATCAGGTGCTTCTTCATTAATAAAATCAATAATTCTTTGATCTAAAACATCCCCATTGATTTCAAATTGTAATTGCACTCCTGGATGACAGTTTTTAAAAACAAAGTCTAATATTTCTAAAGCATGTTCTGTTTTAGCGTTAAACGAGCGATCTAAAAGCTTAATTACTTTGACATCTGTATTTAAGATTGCTTTTAATTGTTGTTTTAAATAATCCATTGAAAAGAATCTTAATCCTTTTTCTAATGAAGATAAACAATATTGACATTGATAAGGACATCCTCTACTTGTTTCAAAATATAAAATCCTATTTTTCATATCTTTCATGTCTCTTTCTAATAGATAAGGAGACTCTAACGTTTCTAAATAACTTAAATCAACTGGTGGAATCAAGCGTGGATCTCGATGTTCTTTCATACTAATACCTTGAAGCTTGACTTCTTCATTATTTTCCAAAGCTGTCAATAATTGATTTAAAGCAACTTCCCCTTCACCTGCCATAATATAGTCAATTTCAAACTCATCTAAAAAATGATCAATTTCATAAGTTACTTCAGGTCCACCAATAATAATCTTTAACTCAGGTTTTCTTTCTTTTAATAAATGACATAATTTTTGAATATGATCTACATTCCAAATATAGACACTTAAACAAAGAATATCTAAATCCATTGATAAAAGATCATCTACGATATGATTTAAATCATCTTTAATGGTATATTCTTTAAAATCAATATCATGATCATCTTTACAAGCTACATAAAGAAGTCTTAACGCTAATGATTTATGGATAAATTTTGAATTTAATGTTGTGATTAATGTTTTCATAATAACTCTATATAAAAATCTAGAGAAAACTCTAGATTTTTAATCTTTCTTAAATTTTGGAATAACGTTTTTATATAAACAATACTCTTCTAACGTCCAGTTTTGATCTTTAATTTCCTTAGCCACTTTTTTACCTACATAACGTAAATGCCATGGTTCATGAGAAATTCCTGTAATACCATCCGTTCCTTCTGTAAAACGAACAATAAATCCATATTTTGCACAGTTTTCAACAACCCATTTATATTCTGTTGTATCCCCAAAGACAAGTCTTTGTTTATCAACGACACTTTGAGAAGTCATATCAATACCAAGTCCTGTTTGATGTTCACTTGCTCCTGGAGTAGCTACATATTCAGCAGCATAAGCACCACCATATTTTTGTTCAGTTTCTTGATAGATTTTTTCTTGTTCTTCATATGAACGATAACCACTATTTAATAATAAATACATACCTTCTTTTTTAGCATCTTTGATCATTTTAACTAAAGCTTCGGCTGCAACTTTTCTAAGTTGTGGATGATCGCATGTTGGCGCTACATATTCACTATCTAATTCTACTAAATCTTTTGGTTCATAATCATTTAAATAGAATCCTTTTTTTACAAGAGTTAAATAATCATCTGGATTGGCAATATTATATTTAGCTTTTGTTTGACCATTACTTGAAACAATAAATGGATAATTAACAATATTAACGGCATAATTATAATCTTTAACAGTATTATATTGTGTCATATAATCATTGATTTTCTTTAAATCATATCCTTTTACTTTTCTAAAAGGAGCTGTTTGACTATTTGTAAGTTTATTGTCTATTAAAAATTGAAGATCACTTTTACCAGCACCATCTTTTAACATTGACCAAATTGTTTTTTCACTATAACCCATTGATTTTAATGAAGGCACTTGATTTTCAAAAATATAATTAACAACATCAACGATATCTTCATAATTCATATCTTTATGTAAAGAATAGAATTGTTCATATTCATCATAAAGAGCTACTTTATTTGAATTATCGATCCATTTTAAAATATGTTTCATCTCATCATGTGATAACAATTCTTTTTCTTCATCATTATCAAATGAGCTCACTAACTCACTTGTTGTTGACCAAGAGTAACCTTTCATCAAAAATTGAATTCTATTAAAATTAAAATAAATAATAATTCCTAAAATAACAACCACTGCTGCAATTACAGCAATCACAGTACGTCCTACTTTTAAACGTCTTCTTGAACTACTATAAGAACTGTAATAACTATAATCTGTTTTTTTCTTAAATAATCCCATTTCTTTTTTTCACCTCTATTAATGTATCGCTATTATAGAAAATATAGATACTACTTACAATCCTTTTTTAAATAGTTTTTTCTACCAATTTCATATAAATCATTTCCTAAATGATCAATCACTACAACTAATGGCATATTTTTAACTTTTAACTTACGAATTGCTTCCGGTCCTAAATCATCAAAAGCAATCACTTCACATTCTTCTATACATGAAGACATCATCGCTCCAGCACCACCAATAGCACCAAAATAAACGCCATGATAGTCAACAATGGCTTTTTTAACTGCATCACTTCGATACCCTTTACCAATCATCGCATGTAAGCCAAGTTTAATAAGTCTAGGTGAATAAGCATCCATTCTTCCTGAAGTGGTTGGTCCACCACTGCCAAATACTTGACCTGGTTTTGAAGGTGTTGGGCCAACATAAAAAATCGTTTGATCTTGGATATTGAAAGGAAGTTCTTTTCCTTCATCCAATAATTGAATCAATCTTTTATGAGCAGCATCTCTTCCTGTATAAATCGTTCCACTTAAAAAAACTTCATCTCCAGCTTTTAGCTGTTTAATTTTATCAACTGTTAATGGTGTTTCTAAATAAATCATAACGAAACCTCCTTATGACGTGAGACATGACAACAAATACTAACAGCGACTGGCATTCCTGCAATATGTGTAGGGAAAGTTTCAATATTTAAAGAAAGAGCTGTTGTCTTTCCTCCATAACCAGCAGGGCCAATTCCTGTTTCATTGATCATTTGTAATAATTCATCTTCTAAAGAAGCATATCTTTGATCTGAATGATGACTTCCAATTTCACGAATCATGGCCTTTTTAGCAAGCATTGTCACTTTATCAAAAGAACCTCCAATACCTACACCAATAACCATTGGTGGGCAGGCATTTGGTCCTGCATCATTGACCACTTTCATCACAAAATCCTTAATTCCTTGAAGTCCATCACTTGGTTTTAACATCTTAATTTGGCTCATATTTTCTGAACCAAATCCTTTAGGTGCTAAAGTAATATGAAAAGTATCCCCCTCAACAATATCATAATAAATAATTGCTGGAGTATTATCTTTTGTATTAGTACGTTCAAACAAAGGATCTTTAACAACTGATTTTCTTAAATACCCCTCTGTATATCCTTGTCTTACTCCTTCTTGAATTGCTTCATTTAAACTGCCACCTGTAATATGTACTTCTTGTCCCATTGTCACATAGACAAAAGCCATTCCTGTATCTTGACAAATAGGCATTTGTTTTTCTTGTGCCAACTTTGCATTATCCATTAATACTTGTAATGTTTTTTTGGCAAGTGCACTATCTTCTTCATCATGTTTTTGTGATAATGCTTTTTCAACATCTTGAGGTAAAATAGTTGCTGCTTCTATACACATTTTTTTAATTGCATCTGTAATTGTTGAACATGTTATTTCTCTCATATGTATCTCCTATTCAATAATATTATCTTTTACATCAGGATAATAAATAGAATAATATCTAAGTGACATTAATTCCATTGTTGTAAGTAAATTATGTTTACCTGTTTTTTTATATTTTGAATCACCTATTTCAATAATATAATTTGGTTCAAAACCAAAATCAAAGCTCTTATCATTGGTAATCACAACAACTTTCGCATTTGATTTTTTAATATATGAAATCATCTTTTGACTCCCATTAAAAATATGACCACTCACTGTTAAAATAATAGCTACACTATTTTCATCTAACTCCTTAGCACATTGAAGCTGACTTGTTTGTTCCATATAAGCCATTGTGAACTTCTCTAACATCAATAAATCAGTTTGAAAATGTAAAGCAACTGAATGTGAAAACTGTGTTCCAAAAAAAGCTACGTTATCACTATCATGAATCAGTTTTAAAACCTCATCGATTACATTCCAATCTAAATAAGAAGAAAGTTGACTTAAAGATGTACAAATTTGTTGACTATAATAAGCTGTACTTTCTTCTGGATGATCTTTCATCATATCTAAAGGAACATTAATTAAATTATTAAACTTTCTTGATGTTGAACTAAACCACGCACACTCTTGTTTTAAATGAGCATAATTTTCATAACCAAGTGTTCTACAAAAACGAGAAATGGTTGCTGGAGACACAAAACATTCGCTCGCAAGTTTAGAAATTCCCATATGAGCTACTTCTGAAATATGATGTGCCATATACCAGGCAATGTTATAATTTGTATCTGTTTCATTGGCGCTATCTAAATATATTAATAATCTATAAAATAAATTTTTCATGTCATCCTCCCCTATTCTACAATATTATACACTAAATTCATCTTTATGCTTATATAAATTTGTGATAACAAATCACATATTTTTTTACATTTGTAACTTTTTTTAACTATTTTTTATTTATATATTAAATCTGTAGAAAGAAAATAGATTTTACTATTCATATTCCCTCTATTATCTTTCTATATTATTCTTATCCTCCCAAATAAGAATAACATAAAAGGCATCTTGATGTCTTTTTTTCTTTTTCTTATAATAAAGAAAAAGGAGATCAATAATAATGTTAAAAGAATTCAAAGAATTTGCCTTAAAAGGCAACATGATTGATTTAGCTATTGGGGTTATTATCGGTGGTGCTTTTAATTCATTAGTTACTTCTCTTGTAGAAAACATCATTATGCCTATTTTAAGTTTAGTTACAGGTAAGATTGATTTTTCTAATCTATTTATTGCTTTAGATGGAAATACATACAAAACATTAGCTGCTGCTCAAGCAGCAGGAGCATCTACTGTTAATTATGGTTTATTTATTACTGGTTTACTTAATTTTATTATCATGGCTTTTGTTATCTTTATGATTGTTAAAACGATGAACAAATTAAGAACTAAAACAGAAAAACCTGTAGAAGAAAAACCAACGAAGAAGATTTGTCCTTATTGTCAAAGTGAGATCTCTATCAAAGCATCTCGTTGCCCACACTGTACAAGTCAATTAGAAAAGTAAAAAAACTCTCTGTAATGTACTCATTACAAAGAGTTTTTTAATAAAATTTTTATTACATTATTTATAATGATATTTAAGAGAGGAAAATATCGGTGCATGTTATAAATAATGCTATTTCTAAC
>NZ_JABWDK010000024.1:0-28682 GCF_013361255.1 Faecalibacillus sp. H12
TTAAAAGAACAACTTAAAGTAAAACTAGGAACTATATCAAGTCCTTTAGAAGAAAAACTCACAACAACATCGCTAGAAAAATTAAATGTTCTTACATTAAATATCTTTAATATCAATAGTGAAGAAGATGTTTTAAAAATTATTTGTTAATAAAAACCCATTTTCATTTTAGAAAATGGGCTCTAATTTTACAATTTCTTTTTTAACATTTCTTCATTTGTAGCGTAGTTCAATGCAGTTTTTTTTGTGATTTTTCCTTCTTTATAGAGATTGAGTAAGCTCATATCAGTTGAAATCATATCAGGTTTATTAGATGCGTAAAGGATACCATCAATTTGAGGTATTTTATGATCTCTAATCATATTACGAATTGCAGGTGTGACTGTCATAATTTCAAAGACAGGAATCAGTTCTCCATTAATATCAGGAACGAGTTGTTGAGTAACAATGGCCTGTAATACCATTGAGAGTTGTACAGCAATTTGTCTTTGTTGGCTTGCTGGAAAAACATCAATAATACGATCTATTGTGTTAGCTGCACCAATTGTATGTAAGGTAGAAAAAACAAGATGACCGGTTTCTGCTGCTGTCATAGTTACATCTATTGTTTCATAATCTCGCATTTCTCCTAGTAAAATAACGTCAGGACTTTGTCGTAGTGAAGCACGTAATGCGACTACATAGCTTTTAGTATCAACTTTTACTTCTCTTTGACTTACAATGCTTTTTTGATGTCTATGTAAAAATTCAATAGGATCTTCTAGTGTAATAATATGTTTTTCTTGTGTTTTGTTAATTTCATTAATAATACAAGCAAGTGTTGTTGATTTACCACTTCCTGCAGGTCCAGTAATTAAGACAAGACCTTTAGACAATTTAGAAAAATCAATAATTTGTTGAGGAATACCTATAAGTTCAGGTTGTGGTAAATCGAAAGTGATGATTCTTACAACAGCAGATAAGGCACCTCTTTGCTTATAGGAACTTACACGAAAACGAGAAATTCCTGGTAATGCAAAGGAAAAATCATCATCACCTTTTTCTTCTAGAATATTAATATCTCTATTGCCAGCAAGTTCATATATTTCTTCTAGATATTTTTTTGTTTGAGGTGGCATAAGTTTTTCTTCATTTTCATGATGAATAGAACCATTTGCACGATAAGAGATAGGCAAACCAGCGACAATAAATATATCTGAAGCATGTGCTTCGACAGCTTTTTCTAATAAATTTACAATATTCATAATACTCTCCTATTCACTTCCTAAAAGAGGAAGTGTACTTTCATTTTTCCATTCTTTGGAAGTTACTTCTTGCCATTTAATAATTTTATATCTGTCTTGATCTTGGGTTAATTGA
Source organism: Faecalibacillus sp. H12 (assembly GCF_013361255.1). Classification (NCBI taxonomy): domain Bacteria; kingdom Bacillati; phylum Bacillota; class Erysipelotrichia; order Erysipelotrichales; family Coprobacillaceae; genus Faecalibacillus; species Faecalibacillus sp. H12. The sequence continues at coordinate 1,360 of NZ_JABWDK010000024.1, forward strand.
ATTTCAACATCTAAATCTTGATATTGATCAATGTTTTCTTTAAATGAAATGTAAGTATTATTATCTTTTAAAGAAATTTCTATATTTTTAAGAGAAGATAAATCTTTATGGCTAATGATTGCTTGATCAATTTCTTTTAATTGTTTTTGTGCATGAGAATAAGCTAAATAATAATTTTCAGTTTTTAAAACAGCTTTATCTGTATATTTTTGATCTCTTAGAGAACTAGACAGAGAAAGTGTTGCAAAAACAATTAAACAAATAACAATAAAAACAACAAGTAATAAAGAAGTTCCCATATTAATAATTGGAAAAGATTTTTTATGATTCATGGTTATCCTCCTTTATATATTGATCACTTGTAATAGAATAAATCTTTTTGTGGTAATGATAGACTCTTACATGAATTGTTTCTATTGAGTCTTTATCACTACAATAAATTTTAATAGAATAAGTTGAATTCTTTTTATGACAGTCTTTCCAGTTTTTATCATAATAATGAATATATTCTTGATTAACTTGATAAATTGTAGGATCATTTAAAAATTCTTCTACATAGCCTGTTGCTAAATTCATAGAAATATTGATATCATTTGTTTCTTTAGATAAAGAATGGGCTTTAACGAAAAATTGAACACATATACTTGATGCTAAAGCAAAAAAAGCAATGGCAATTACTAATTCGAAAATAAAAATATGTGTTTGTCTATTAATATTTTTCATTTTAGACCTCCTTTATTTTGATTGGATTGCAACATTTGTATTAATTTCTTTATGATCTACAATACATGAAAAATGGTATAAATAAGGATTGATTTGTTGCATTTTTAAATGTGATACAGGCATTATTTTTTTACCATCATCTTTATCAAATTCAAGTTGATTAGAAATAAATAACTCTTTTAAATAACCCTTATCTTCATAAAGATAAGTTGTATATTTGCCTTGACTATAAGATGACTTTAATACCAAAACATCTTTTTGATCAATTTGTTGTAATGAAACACTGCCTATCAAATCATTTTGATGTATTTTTTGAGTAATATAGGATAGAGCAGTGCGTGTTTGATAATTACTTTGTTCTAATTGAACGGTCTTTCTATACGTATGAAAAGAAAGAATTAAAACAATAAAACAACTACTGATAAAAACAAAGAATAAAGCAATTGGAAAAATCATATCAATTACATGTTTATTTTTATTCATATGCTCCCTCCTTCCTGATGACAACGATATCAGGAGCAATATTTTCACCGAGCACTTGATAATCTACAAAAAAGATTTTCTTATTATAAGTTAAACCGTATTCTTTTTCTAAAACATTTAAACTTTCTGGATAGTGACCAACAAGAACATAATACTGACTAACGCATCTTTCAATTGCCGTTTCTAAATTGGTTTGTTGTTCATCTATAGATTGTTTAGACATAGATTGAACACCATAATTAAATAGACCAGCAACACTTAAAAAAATAATGACAGAAATAACAATATTTTTAAAAGGATGATTTCTTTTTTGATTTGTGAATCTCATAAAAAGTACCCCCTATATATTTGACATAATTCCTAAAAGTGGCAACATGACAGATAATAAGATAACTCCAACAATAATAGAAAGGATAATAACAAGTGTTGGTTCTAAAATATTAATATACGAGCTTATTTTTTCATCAATTTCATCTTCTAATTGATTAGCAATATCATCCATAATAGAATCTACTTGACCGGCTTTTTCAGCAATATTCAACATTCTAGCTTGAACACCAGTAAAAATATGACTATCATGAAAAGATTTTGCTAGACTCGATCCTTCATCTAAAAGATTTTGGCAATCATTGATTTCTTTTTGAAAATGTTTGTCATAAATAAGTTCTTTGGATAATTCGATACAACGATCAAAAGGGAGCCCACTTTTTAAAGAAAGAGACATTCCTCCAGCTAAACGACAAGCATATATTTTATGAAATAAATTTTTTATACCTTTAAAATGATAGAAAATAGTTTTAAATTTTTCTTTTCCTTTTTTATTGTGTAATAAATAAAAGATAAAACCAATTACAATTAATAAAATAATAATAAAAACAGCAGCATACTTAGATAAAGTATTTCCAAGTAAAAGAATTCCTTTAGATAATCCAGTCATCTCATGACCTAATTGTTGAAAAACTTGATTAAAAATAGGCATTACTTTTGTCATTAAAATAACAATAATGACAACCATCATCAAAATCATGATCATTGGATAAGTAATAGCATTCTTTATACTTTGTAAAATCATTTCTTCTCTTTGATAATGATGAGACAATGCATCCATAACTTCATCATTTCTTCCAGTTTCTTCACCGATTTCTAGCATCTGGATCATATAATCAGGAAAAACAGATGTTTTCTTTAAAGATATAGCAAGTGAAGATGTCATTGTTAAATCTTCATAGATTTTTTCTAAAAGTTGTTTTTCATTTTCATTTTGACTATCTTCTATCATCATAGAAATACCTTCTATTGGTGAAATACCAGCTTTTAAAATCATAGACATTTGTTTACAAAAGCTAGATAATTCTAAATTTGTAAGTACTTCATTCTTTTTATTCATAAATATCATCCCCTCTAATATGTATATTTTACTATATATTTACTACCATCACCGATATATTTTTTTACATCTTTACTTTTATTATTCGCTCCTAAAGTTGGGTCTAATAAAGACCAGTCTTTGCCATCAAATTCAATAATATTGTCTATCCAACCAGTTTCATCTACATAACAACTGATCCAGGCATGATATACTTCACCAACATAACCTACTTCGAGTTTTGTAGGAATTCCTTGAGATCTAAGCATCGCACAAGTTAAAGAGGCATAGTCGAAACAAATACCTGTTTTATCATTTAATGTTTGATCAGGATCAGGGACATAACCATATTGTACATTATTTGCTTTTTCTTTATCATATTTTATATTTTTAATAATGTAATTATAAACATTTGAAACAACATCTAAAGATGAATAGCATTTTTTAGCGAGTTGTTGTGCTTTTTTGACACAAAGAGAATCTTTATTAAATGAAATATAATAATTAGAATAAAGAAATGGTAGATACTCGTTTTCTAAAGAGACATCTATTTGTTGTGTAAAACAAGTTGCATAGAGATTTTTAGTCAGATCAACGGATTCTAAAACAGTTATTTTATAAGTACCATTTCCTCCTGGTAAAGGATATGTAACAAATTGATTTAAATACGTAACAGGATATGTATAATTATTTTGATCAGGAGAGGTTACTTGTATTTTAACTTTTTCATTATGTCCACTATAATTAACCATAATATATCCTGAAGATGTATGTGACGCATCAACACTTACGTTATTTTCTTGATAAGTAACTTGATAGTCGGTAGAAGGTAAATATAATTGTGGAGATGAATCACGTAATTTTTTTGATTCCTTTTTTGAATCATTGTTTGAACAGCCGGTAATACAAAAAAGACATGTAATTGTAGAAATAAAAAAAATAAATAATTTTTTTATTTTCATAAAATGCCCCCTTTGCTTATTCATCATTTATTATATCATATTCAAAGGAAGTTTGTCATAAATAGAAAGCTGATGTACAATAATAAAGAAATGAGGTGATCATCATCGCAAATTCAGGTAAAAGATGTTTATGTAGATGTATAAAGTCAATGAACATCATTATTGGAAAAGAAGAAAATACTTTATTTGAAAAAGGAGCAATCTATGATTGTGTTATTAAAGGAGAAATAAATGAACAACTTTATTATAAAGTATATGGTGATGAGTTCACTTTATCTTGTACAGAAAAAGAATTCCATCAAAATTTTTTGATTATCAAACATAAAAAGACGAATGAAGGAAAGTAGAAATTTTGAATTTTATAAGAAGTATGATAAAATAAGTTGCATAAAAAGGAGTAAAGAATATGGAACGTGTATATTATATTGATCATGTAAGTAATGATGATATTAATGCTTTATCTTTAAAGTTAAATAGTATGCAAGAAGTGTCACATATTAAAATAAATAAGGATTCTATTTCGTTTAATTGTGCACGACCAGATAATATACAAAACTATTTAGATGAATCAAAGATGGATTATGTACTTCAAGAAATGGTCAATCGAAAGAAAAGAGAGTATGTTTCTAATCAAGCAAAAGTAGAAAAAATCTTCATGTTTACGAATTTGGAAAATGAAGAAGATGCACACGAAATACAAAACATTCTTTCTAAATATAGTGTTTATGAAAATGTTCAATTAGATTTTCAAAACAAACTTTTAACATTAACAACTTCAGCAAAAGCATTACCTCGTATTTCACGTATTGTTGAAAATGTTAATCCTGAAATACAAGTAGAACAATGGAAAAAGCCCTTTAAATCACAAGATTTATTTAATGAAAAATATGTACAAAAGTATGCAAGAATTGCTTTATTATGTGTAGGTATTGCACTTGGATTGGTTACTTTTGGAGATACTTCATTTTTAACTTATGTAGGATGGATGATAGCTTTACTTATTTGTAATGAAAAAGTACTTGTTGAAGTTAAAAGAGATTTACAGTTAAAAAATTATTTATCAGAAAATAATATCTTTTTATTAGCTTGTTTTATGGGATGGATCTATGGAGCATTTATTGAAGCGATGGTTGTTTCTATCATGTATCAAGCTGGTAAACAATTGATTATGCAAGTAACACAATGGTCTATGGAAAAGATCGATGATTTAGTAGCGCATCAAAACTTAGGAAGAAGATTACGTAAAGGAAAAGAAGAAATGATTCCTTTAGGTGACTTTGATATTGGAGATGTTATCGTTGTCAATGAGGGTGAAACCATTCCTTTAGGTGGTAAAATTATTAAGGGAAATGCTAAATTGGATGTTTATGCCATTGATGGTAGTGATGTATGTATTAAATCAAAAATTGGAAATGAAGTTTATAGTGGAACTGTTGTTACAGAAGGATATTTACATGTAAAAACAACAGCTTTATATGAAGATTCAGCAATGTCTAAAGTTTTAGATATTGCGATGAATGCACCAATGTCTTCATCACATACAGAAAAAATTATTTTTAAAGTTTCTGATGTTTATTCTAAAGCTTTAATTATTGTTGGTTTAGTATGCTGTGTTGTTTTACCATTAATAAATTTAACAGATAATTTAAAATATATGTATTTAGGAATTATTATGTTGACTGTTTCTGGAAGTTTTGCCTATGTTCAAGGAGCATCCTTTACTTTACTTGCGGGAATAGCTAAAGCATTCTCTAAAAAAATTGCGATTAAAGAAAATAGCGGGTTGGATGATTTAAATACATGTACAACAATTATCTATGATCGTTTTGATGGTATTGAAACAACAGAAGAAGAAATGGATCTTTTTGAAAAAATCAAAGGATTACATAAATCATTGATTATTTTTAATGACGGACCGGTTGATTTAGAAAATGATGAATATACAATTTATAACAATTATAGTGTTGAACAAAAATTAAAAGTTATGGATAAAACACTTGTTGCTGGACCTGTTGCTTATATTGGAGATTGTGATAAAGATATTGCTTTACTTCAAAAGGCTTCTGTTGCCATTTCTCGTGGTGGTGTGCATAATGAAAAAGTACAACGTAATAGTGATATTATGTTGACGGATTCTAATTTTGATACAATTATTGATTTATTAAAAATAGCTAGAAAACAAAAGAGTATTAATATTGGAAATACTTTTATTGGGATTGTGATTAGCTTGCTTGTTGTATTATTAGCAGTTATTTCATTTATTTCTTGGTGGGTAGCTTGTTTAATTTATATTTTAGAATCAATACTTGTTTTATTGAATTCACAAAATATTGTAAGAATGTAAAATGCAAAGATTTCTTTGCATTTTTTTAGGAGAAAAAAATGAAAGTAAAAAAAGAAATGTTATTAATGGATTATCTATTATTATCTTATAATCGCAAAAATGCTAAAAACTTATTAAAATATAAACAAGTTTATGTAAATAACCAACAAATTAGTCAGTTTGATTATTTATTACATGAAAATGACCAAGTAGAAATCAAAAAAGAAAATACATCTTCATTAGAGATTTTATATGAAGATCAAGAATTTGTTGTAATCAATAAACCTTCTGGTTTATTAAGCATGTCAGATGGTAAAGAAAAAGAAAAAGCAGCTTATCATTATGTAAGTGAATATTTAAAAAAACAAGACAGAAAACAAAAAGTATTTATTGTTCATCGTTTAGATCGAGAAACATCTGGTGTTTTAATGTTTTGTAAAAATGAAAAAATAAGAGATTTATTACAAAAAGATTGGAATAAAATCGTTTATTTAAGAGGCTATATGGCTTTAGTAGAAGGTAAAGGCTTAAAAAATGGAACATTAAAAAACTATTTGGCAGAAAGTAAAAGTCAACAAGTTTATGTTACAAGTAAAGAAAAAGGGAAACTTGCGATTACGCATTATAAAGCTATTAAAGAAATGAAAAACCAAACCCTTTTAGAAATACAATTAGATACAGGTAGAAAAAATCAAATCAGAGTTCAATTATCAAATATTCATCATCCAATTGTTGGCGATAAAAAATATGGAGCAACAACGAATCCACTGAGAAGGCTTGGATTACATGCACATGCATTTGGTTTTATTCATCCTGTTACTAAAAAGAAATATGAATTTAAGGTGGATTGTCCAAAAGGATTTTATGGTAAAAAATAAGAGGTGAAGAAAATGGAATCTATGATTGAGTTTGTACATCAAAGGATAAAAAAACATAAATATCAAAACGGGATTGATTTTACGATGGGAAATGGTCATGATACACTGTTTTTAAGTGATTATTGTCATCATGTTTATAGTTATGATATTCAATCATTAGCGTTAAATAATACAAAAGAATTAGTAAAGAGAAAAAAGAATATTACTTTATTTTTAAAAAGTCATGAATATTTTGATGAAGATGTTCGAGATTTTGAGGTTGGAATTTTTAATCTAGGTTATTTACCAGGTGGCAATCATGAATGTGTAACACAGTATGAAATAACCTTAAAAACAATAAAAAAAGCTTTGAAACATTTAGTCAAAGGTGGATGTTTGTATGTGGTTGTTTATATTGGACATGATCAAGGGAAAGAAAGTACAAATTTGGATGCATATTTTCGTACTTTAGATCATAAACTATATAATGTAGCAAAGTTTGAGATGATGAATAAAAACAATTCGCCATATGTTGTTATTATTGAAAAAAGGTAAATCAAATCAGTAAAAACGTGCTATAATAAATATATAGAAAAGGGGAGATTATTATGGCAAAAAAAGTGAATATTGAAATTACAAATCCTGTAGGTCTTTATGCTTCTCCAGCTACTGAATTAGTGGATGCGGTTAAACTTTATAAAAGTCATGTGACGCTCAATTATAATGAAAAATCAGTAAATATGAAGTCTTTAATGGGTGTTTTGTCTCTTGGAATTCCTCATAAGGCAAAAATTGAAATTGTTGTAGAAGGTGAAGATGAAGGTACAGCAATGGATATGATTGTTGAAAAAATCAAATCACTTGAAATTGGAACGATCCAATAATAAAAATACGCAAAAGCGTATTTTTATTTTATCTTTTTAATATCCATATCTTTAGGTAAAACAAGACTTAGAATAATTGAAGCAACAAAAACAACAGCAACGCAATTTCCAGCAAAAACATCTTGAATGATTTGTGGAAAAATATGCCCAATATTAGCTTCTGTTCCTGAAGTAAATCCAATTCCAACAGTTAATGATAAAGCAACAATTGTTACATTTCTTTGATTAAATCCAGCTTTAGAAATCATTTCAATTCCAATTGTAAGAATAAGTATCAAACATCATAATTGTACAATCACCTAAAACAGATTCAGGCAATGATGAAAAGAAATTACCAATAGGTGGAAGTAAACCCGCTAAGATCATACAAATAGCTCCTGTAGCAATCGTAAAACGATTGACGAATTTTGTCATATTGATTGAACCAACATTTTGACTAAAAGAAGTAATCGATAGAACTACAAAAACCATCATAAGCTAAAGAACCAGAAATTTCTTCTTCTGTAACTTCACGGTTTAATCCTGAGTTTACAAGGGTTGAGTATCACCAATCGTTTCAGCAGCTGAAACTAAGAAAATAACGACGACAGCGATAATCGCGCCAAGATCAAACTTTATTTTAAAAGGAAGTAGATGAGGTAAAGTAATCAATCCACCATTAAAAATAATAGATAAATCTACTTTTCCCATAAAAATAGCAAGAATATAGCCAACAATTAAACCAAATAAAACAGATAATTGTTTCCAATATGATTTTGCGAAAATATTAAATAATAAACAAGCTGCTAAAGTGATAATTCCTAAAAGTAAATTTTTAGCAGAACCAAAACTTTCACTGTAACCTCCACCAAAAGAACGTGTTCCAACAGAAAAAAGTGAAAAACCAATGGACGTAACAACAGATGCAGCAACGATTGGTGTAATAATTTTTTTCCAATAACGTGCAAGTAGTCCTAAGCAACCTTCAATTAGTCCACCTATTAAAACTGCACCCATGAATCATAAGTAGCACCTACATAGGTTAAGATAGCTACAAAAGTAAAGCTGACACCCATAACAATAGGTAAACGTGAACCGATTTTCCAAATAGGATATAATTGAATCAAAGTTGCAATTCCTGCAATAAACATTGCATTTTGTAATAAAAATGCAATTTCTGTTTGTTTTAAACCAGATGCAAGACCAATTAAAGTAATTGGTGAAAGGTTAGCAACAAACATTGCTAAGATATGCTGCAATCCAAAAGGAATTGCTTTTAAAATTGGAACTTTACCATCTAATTTGTAAAGATTTTCCATACTTGTATTGTTTTCTTTTATAATTTTCCCCTTATTAATAAAAGGTAGTGAATTCTAATATGTCTTTATAAGAAAAATGATAATTTTCAAAAAAAGAGAACGTTTTTTTTAGAAATTTGAAGGAGATAAAAAAGTGTGGTATAGTGTAAAAGAAATAAAGAGTGAAGGGGAATGAAGTTTATGGAAAACTTTATAAAGTTAATGTTGGCATTTGGTATTGGACTTTTATTAGTTTTACTTGCAATGCCTAAAGTCATCCCATTTCTACATAAAATGAAATTTGGACAAGTAGAAAGAGAAGAGGGATTAGAATCACATAAGAAAAAAGGTGGAACACCTACAATGGGTGGTGTTGTTTTTGTTTTAGCGGCAGTGATTGCGGCGTTTGTTGTAAATTATAAAAATATAACAAATCCTAATTTGATTTTAATTACAATTGTTTTAGTAGGTTATAGTTTAATTGGATTTATTGACGATGCTTTAATTATTTTAAAACATCAAAATGAAGGATTGAAAGCATGGCAAAAATTCTTGATGCAAGCTATTTTGGCAGTAGGATGTTATTTGTATCTAGAAAATTTTGTACCTGGTTTTACAACAGAAGTGACTATTCCAATTGTGAAAGTAAATATTGATTTTGGTTGGTTCTATGCTGTTTTAGTATTTATTATGTTTACCGGTGAAAGTAATGGTGTTAATTTATCTGATGGTTTGGATGGTCTTGCGACAGGTCTTTCAATGGTTGCAATTGCACCATTTATCATCTATGCTATTATGATTAAAGATTATACGATTGCAAGTTATGCTACAGCAATGGTTGGAGCATTACTTGGATTTATGTATTTTAATTATCATCCGGCACGTATTTTTATGGGAGATGTTGGTTCTCTTGGACTTGGTGGATTTTTAGCTATTTTAGCAATCCTAACAAAACAAGAATTATTGTTAATTGTTGTTGGTGGTGTCTTCTTAATGGAAACTTTATCAGTAATTATTCAAGTTGTTTCTTTTAAAACAAGAGGAAAACGTGTCTTTAAAATGGCACCAATTCATCATCATTTTGAAATGTTAGGTTGGTCTGAACAACAAGTAACGATTTCATTTTGGTTTATTGGATTTATTTGTGGTATTATCGCTATTGTGATAGGAGTTATGTAAAATGTTAACAGGAAAAAAGGTTTTAGTGATTGGTCTTGCTAGAAGTGGTAAGGCAGCAGTCAAGTTATTACAAAAGTTAAATGCAACAATTACAATCAATGAAGGAAAAGAATTAGAAAAGATTGAAGGATATCAAGAATACTTGGATGCAGGTATTGAAATTATTGCTGGTGGACATCCAGATGAACTTTTTGAAAGAGACTTTGATTTTGTTGTTAAAAATCCAGGAATTAATTATCATAAACCTTTTATTTTAAGATTAAAGGAAAGAGGTATTCCTGTTTATACAGAAATTGAATTGGCTTATCAAGTAGCTAAAAAACAACATTATATTGCTGTTACAGGTACAAATGGTAAAACAACAACTGTTACTTTGATTTATGAAATATTAAAAGCACAATATGAACATGTTCATTTTGCAGGTAATATTGGTAAACCTTTATGTGATGTTGTTTTAGAAAATAATTTATTAGAAGAAGAAAATCATTATATTGTTATTGAAATGTCTAATTTCCAATTACTAGATATTGATAAATTTAGACCAGAAATTTCAACTGTTATTAATTTAACACCTGATCATTTAGATTATATGGCTTCATTAGATGAATATTATGCTTCTAAGATGCGTATTTATGAAAATTGTGAAAGTGATGATGAAGTTTTTGTTAATAATATTGATGATGAAACTTTACAAGAATATTTACAAAGATATCATGTTTATTGTTGTGTTTTAACACAATCTTTAAATAAACCAGCTGATTGTAGCATTATTGATCAAGCGATTTATTTTAGAGGGGAACATATTATTGATTTAAAGGATATTAAGATTGTAGGAGATCATAATGTCCAAAATATTATGATTGCGACTACTATTTGTTTAGTTGCTGGAGTAAGTCCTCGAGTGATTAAAGATGTTGTGAGTCATTTTAAAGGGGTTGAACATCGTATTGAATTCGTTAGAGAATATAATGGTGTTAGAGTTTATAATGATTCAAAAGCAACAAATACAGATGCAAGTATTATTGCTTTAAAAGCTTTTAAACAACCGGTTATTCTATTAATGGGTGGTTTTGATAAAGGATTAGACTTACAAGAAATGTCTACTTATAATTCATGTATTAAAAAGCTCGTGACTTTTGGAGCGGCAGGTAAACGTTTTAAAGAAGATATGCATCATCAAAATGCTTATTATGAAGAAACTTTAAAAGATGCTGTTAATAAAGCATTTGAAATAAGTGAACCAGGAGATATCATCTTACTTTCTCCATCAACAAGTTCATTTGATGAATTCAAGGGTTATGAAGAAAGAGGAAGAATTTTCAAACAATATGTAAATGAAAAATAAGAGAGTACAAAGCATACTCTCTTTTTTTAATATTGATGTAAGGAGCTTTCTTGATTTAATTGCATCATATGTTAAAGATAATTCGTCTCAAATTTGTCTCACATTTAATTCACAAATATTTCTTTTTTATTATTTTATCTTTCTCTTTTCCTTCTTTCAATGGACGGATAGTCCAAAAAAAGAAGTCCCTTAGGACTTCTTGAAATACGTTTATCAAGTTTTACTTATTTAACAATCTTTCTACTAAATCATCATTCACGATTTCATATCCATCAAAATGATAATCATACAATCCTTGACCTTGAGTAATAGAACGTAAATCAATCGCAAATTCTAATATTTCTACTTGAGGAATACGACAAACAAGTTTGATTAAACCATCGTCTAAACTATCAGTTTCAAGGACTTTACCACGTTTTTTATTAACATGTGACATCAAATCACCTAAATATTCTTCATCAATATAAATATTTAAAATGACATAAGGTTCTAATAAACATGGATCAAGATGTTTCATCGCTTCTTTAAAACACATCATAGTTGCTGTTTTAAAAGCTTGTTCACTTGAATCTACACTATGATAAGAACCATCTAATAAAGTAGCTTGTATACCTAAAACAGGATAATGACCAATAACTCCTTCTTTAACACTTTCAATCAATCCTTTTTCAACAGCAGGGAAATAAGCTTTTGGGACAGCCCCACCAAATACTTTTTCTTTAAATGTATAAGATTGACTATAATCTTTTGTTGGTTCAAAAAGAATTTCTACTTCACCATATTGACCATGACCACCTGATTGTTTTTTAAACTTTGTACGTTGAGTATAACTTTTACGAATTGTTTCACGATAAGAAACTTTCATATTACTTAATTTAACATCAATTTTAAATTTAGATTTTAATTTAGCAACAACACTTTCTAAATGAATATCTCCAATACCATAAATACATTGTTGTTTTGTTTCATGATTATTTTCAAATTTTAGAGTTTGGTCTTCTTCTAATAATCTTGTAATACCACTAGCAATCTTTTCTTCATTTGCTTTACCAATAGGTTGAATAGCTTTACCATAATATGGTTTAGAAAAATGAATAGGTTGGTATTTCATACGATAATCTAATGTACATAAAGTATCATTTGTTGAAGAATGAGAAAGCTTTGTCATACATCCAATATCACCAGCACATAATTCATCAACTTCAATAAGTTCTTTTCCTCTTTTTATGTAAAGTTTATTCACTTTTTCAACTTCATTTTTATTGACATTTAATAAAGACATTCCTGTTTGAATACGACCTGTACAAACTTTAAAAAGTGATTCTCTTCCTACAAAAGGATCAACAATTGTTTTAAAAATGAATAAAGAAGGTGGTAGACTTTCGTTAAAACCGATGATATCTTCTTCATGTGTATCAATATTTTCTACAATGATAGAATTACATGTATCACCTGCAGCAGGGAAGAAAGCAACCATTGAATTTAATAAAATTTGAATACCAATATTACTTGTTCCACATAAAACAGGAATCAATGTTTGATTCATAACTCCTTGACGTAAAGCCCATGAAATTTCTTCTTTAGTAAAAGGTTCTTCATTTAGAAATTTTTCTAATAAATCATCATTTGTATTAGCGACAGCTTCATCAATCATTTCTTTGATAGGCATAACTTCATCCATCATATCTTCAGGAATAGGGAAAGGTTCTGTATGTTCTCCTTTAAAAATACGACCTTCCATTTTAGCTACGTTAATATAACCTATCATTTTATCATGATCCATGATAGGAACTTGAATTGGTGCAATTCCTTTACCATAGGCTTTTTTCAATTGATTTAATTTTTCTTTATAATTGGCATCTGGATTATCTAAGCCATTAATATAAATAATTTTAGCTTTATCTTTTGCTCTAAACATGGCTTGCTTTGTACCAATACTGATATCCTTATAAGAAGGAACAACAATGACAGCTGATTCTGCAACGTGTAAAGCAGCTTCTACTTCTCCTACATAATCAAAATTACCAGGAGTATCTAATAAATTAATTTTACAATAATCCCATTCTAAGGGAATAAGTGATAAATTAATTGAAGATTGACGTTTAATTTCTTCAACGTCATAGTCAGAAATAGTTGTTCCTTGACTAATAGTTCCTATTTGTTGAGAAATTCCTGCACGTTTTGCCATGGCTTCAATAACGCTTGTTTTTCCTGAACCAAGATGTCCTAAAACAGCTACATTTCCAATATTATTTGAGTGATATAAATTCATAGACATTCCCCTTTCTTATATAACTATTTATATTATACAATGATTTCTTTATATAAGAAAGCGGTTACAACAAAAAAGAATAACCTTAGTTATTCTCTAAAATATCTTGTATTGTTTTTTGATTTCCTTTGATTTGCCCTTGAACCATATTTGCTTTACCGCCGCCTTTGATTTCAAAGTGACCTTTTAACTTATTTAAAAGCTCTCTAGAGTCATTGTTACTTGCAATTATAAAACGATAATTTTCATCTTTTCCTACAAAAATAGCTACATAATTAGAACACAATGGAAATAATTGATTTAAATAATATTGTTGTAAAGAACGATCTAGATTATTAGTAAAAATTAAATAATGATCTTGCTGAGGTAATGATTGTACTTGTTGATCAATTATTTGTTTTTTTAAGCTTGAAAGTTCTTGTTTTAATTGATTGTTTTCGTTTAAAAGTTGATCAATACCTTTTACAAGGTCATCAGGTGGTAATGAAAGCTTTTGAGAAATATTTATTGCTTGTATGTGCTTAGCTTGATAATTTACAAAAGCACGATGGCCGCATACAAAATAGAGACGAATTCCATTTTTATGTTTCATGGCTTTTAATATTTTAATCATGCCAATTTCACTTGTTGAACGTACATGAGGGGCACAACAAGCGCAACAATCTACACCTTCGATTTCTACCAAACGAATTGCTTCATTGATTTCTTTTTTGCTTCGATAATCGTAAAGATCAGCATCCTCTGGATAGAAACAATGAATGACTTTGTTATTTAAAATCACTTCATTGGCCTTAGCTTCTAATATTTGTAACTGTTGTTCATTTAAAAAGCCGTTATAATCCGTTGTAATTTCACGGTCACTTAAATGAAAACCACTATTATCAAAACCAAACATGCTTTTTACAAGTCCTGATAAAACATGTTCACCACTATGATTTTGCATATTATTATAACGATAATTGAAATCAATCTTTCCTTTAACACTTCCTGAAAGAGGAGCATTGGTATAATGATGAATTTCTTGATTGATGATTTGTACATCAATGACTTCAACATCATTTAAAGTACCATGATCACAAGTTTGACCACCTTCTTCAGGAAAAAATAAAGTTTGATCTAATACAATATCATAATCATTTTCTCTTTTTGTACATGTTATGACTTGAGCTTCAAAAATTGTCTGATAAGCATCTTTGTCATAAAGTTTAATTGTCATATTATCACATCCATTCTTTCAAATCATACCATATTTAAATAGATTTGATAATATTATACATAATACCGATTTCAATCAAAGTAACAAGTAAAGAAGTCCCTCCATAAGACATTAAAGGTAAAGTTACACCTGTAACAGGAAATAATCCAACAACGACCCCTAAGTTAATGATAGTTTGTATTCCAATCATGGAAGTCATACCGATCATTAAAAAACTTCCAAAGAGATCGTCTACTTTTTTTGCATAATTGAAACAAGTAATAAATAAGTAAGCATATAAAAGAATTAATAAAATCCCTCCTATAAAACCGAATTCTTCTAAATAAATAGCAAAAATAAAGTCTGTTTGTGGTTCCGGTAAATAAAAATGTTTTTGAATGCTTTGATCAAAACCACTTCCTAAAATTCCTCCAGGACCAATAGCATAGAGTGATTGAATCATTTGAAATCCTGATCCTAATGGATCTTGAAAAGGATCTAAAAAAGCAAAAATTCTTTTCATTCGATAAGGGGCAGAAATAATCATTAAAATAATCATTAAAATTCCAGATAGTCCTAAAAAAATAATATATCGAAACGGGAAAGGGGTAATAATAATCATTAAAAGAATACTGCAACACATGACAAAGCCACTTCCAAAATCAGGTTGTAACATAATAAGAAAAAAGCCGATTCCCATAACAATAAGTGGTTTTAAACAATAACGTAGTTTTTTCATTTGGTGATAATGATGGCTGATATAGTCACTGACATAAATAATAAGCGCTATTTTATAGATTTCAGAAGGCTGTAAGGCAAAAAGTCCTAAATTAAACCAACTTCTTGAACCACCTCTGACAATACCTACTCCAGGAATGAGTACTAGAACTAAAAGAATTGTAGCAAGAATAATAATTTTAAGACTATGTTTTTGATAGAGGTGATAATCTATTTTAGAAAAGAAAAAAAGTAAAAGAAGACCGACTATTACAAAAATAGCTTGTCTTTTAAAATAATAGAAGCTGTCATTTTCTTTATATTGCGCCCATATATGTGAAGAACTATAGACCATTAATAAACCGATAGATAGAATAATAAATACAATAAGAAGTATTTTTCTTTTTTTCATAGTTACCACCGTTTTATTATATGTAAACTAATTTAAATTATTTTATAAAAAGTATATTTTTGATATATAATAAAGGCGAGAGGAATGTGATGTTTATGAAATTATTCTTAGTAGAAGATGCTACGATTTATATGATTTTATTACAAAAATTATTAGAAAATGACTTTCAAATCACATTATCAAAAAATATAGCTGACGCTAAAAAAATAATTGAAGATGAAGATTATCAATTTGATGTTATGTTGATTGATTTAATTACGCCAGGGACAATGGATTTGATTAGACAAATAAAAAAGAATAAAAGATTGTCACAAGTTCCTATCGTTGCTTTAACAGCAAGTGATAATCCTAAAGATTTAATACAAGCTTTTGATTATGGTATCTATGATTGTATTCAAAAGCCTATTTATGAAGAAGTAGTTTTACAAAGAGTAAAAAATGCAGCAAGTAATTATTTAAGATTGAAAGAATTAAAGAAATTACGAGAATCTTTAATGAATAATCAACAAATTGATGATTTAACAAAGATATATAAATTTGATACTGCTAAATGGCTTATTGATGAAAAATTAGATGAAAATAAAACAGGTCAAAAAATTTTGTTTGTATTTAAGCTAAAGGGTTTAGAAGAAGTGTACAAACAAGAAGGAAGTCATCGAGGAGATAAATTAGTAAAAGAAATGAGTGATTTCATTTCCATGAATTTTAAAAATATAGATATATTAGGGCGTGTTGATCAAGATGAATTTGTATGTTTTGTTAATCATATGATGTCTAAGGAACTTGCTTATGTAAGAAAAGAAGAACTTCTAAGAATGTTTTCACAAAAGAAATTATCTGATATTTCTGAAAATATGGATTTACAAATAGGATATTGTAGAACTTGTGAAACTGTAAATTATGAAAAAATGTATCAAGCAGCTAAAAAGATGTTAACGAAATAAGAAAATTATTTCGTTTTTTTAATTTTTTAAAAGAAAAAATGATTTTTGTTGTCTATATAAATAATGGAGGGAGGAACAATGGAAACAAAAATCAAACCTAAAAGAATTACCGATTTTAAAAATGACCTTGTCTTTAAATTCATGTTGAGTGATCTCAATGATTCTCGCTGTTATTATTTACTTAAAGTCATTATTGAAGGAATTACGGGTATTAAATGTCAGGAACTCTTTGTCTTAAATAGTGAAGTCAATCCTGAACATCTAAGTGATAAAGATATGGTCTTAGATGTCAGAGTGAAAACAGATGAAGGAAAATTAATCGACATTGAAATGCAAAACAGTGCTCTTACTAAAGAAGTTCATTATCGTTTTCAAATCTATGGAGCTAGAATGATGGATCATCAAGTCAATCGAGGAGATATCTTATACAGTGAAAATGTCCATGAAGTCTATACCATTCTTTTTGTCAATGATATTGATAGAGACAATCTTCTCTTGATTGATACTTATATGCCACGTAATCAACTAAACCATGTCAGAAAGCATAATCTGCTGACTCATCACAATATCTATCTTCCATTTATTGATGCTGTTGTAAGAGAAAAAGGGCTTAAGAATCTAAGCAAGATAGAATTAGCTATTTATACTTTATATCATGGGATAACAGATGATATAATAGCTTTAAACAGTGAGGTGGTTACCATGATGAAAGAAAAGATGGATCAGTTCAATGAAGATGAAGAACTTGTTTTAGCAGCGAGTAAAAGACAGCTTGTCAAGATACAACATCATCAAGAAAAGATAAGAATACGACAAGAAGGAAAAGAAGAAGGAGAACTTCTTAAAGCCAAAGAAAATACATTGATGCTTTTTAAAAGTAAATATCCTCAAGAAGATATTTTAATGTTAGAAAATTTAACATTGTCACAATATAACGAGATTTTTAAAGCATTAATAGAAAACAAAAATTTACAAATAATTAAAGAAATGATTAAATGATACAAAAACGGATATCTCATGAGATATCCGCTATTTTTATTTATGAATACCAGGTCCAGCTTTAACAACAGTACTAGGTAAATCATATTTTTTAAAGTTTTCTTGGAACATTTTTGTAAGCTTTTTAGCTGTTTTATCATATTCGCGTTTGTTTGACCAAGTATTTTTAGGGTTCAACATTTCTGCTGGAACACCTGGACAACTTCTTGGGATTTTTAGATTAAAGAATGGTTCTTTGACATATTCCACAAAATCTAAGTCACCATTTAAAGCAGCATTGATCATTGCACGTGTATATTTTAATGGAATACGATGCCCTTTACCATAAGAGCCACCAGTCCATCCAGTGTTGATCAAGAAAACATTAGCTCCTGATTTTTCTACACGACGTCCAAATTGGTGAGCATATAAAGCTGTATCTAATGGGAAAAATGGTTCTCCAAAACATGTTGAAAATGTTGCTTCTGGTTCAGTAACACCATTTTCAGTTCCAGCAAGTTTGCTTGTATAACCTGAAACAAAGTGATAGATAGCAGCGTTACGGTCAAGTTTAGAAATAGGTGGTAAAACTCCAAAAGCATCTGCTGCTAAAAAGAAAATAGTACGTGGAATAGGTCCAACTCCTGATGAAACAGTATTTGGAATATAATCAATTGGATAACCAACACGTGTATTTTCTGTAATAGAACCATCATCAAAATTAATAATACGTGTATCTTCAAATAATTTAACATTTTCTGTTACAGCACCAAAACGGATGGCATTCCAAATTTCAGGTTCATGTTCTTTTGAAAGGTTGATACATTTAGCGTAGCATCCACCTTCAAAGTTGAAGATTGTATTTCTAGACCAACCATGTTCATCATCACCAATTAATCGTCTGTTTGGATCGGCTGAAAGTGTTGTTTTTCCAGTTCCTGATAATCCAAAGAATAAAGCTGTATCACCATCGATTCCCATATTGGCAGAACAATGCATTGTAAAAATCTTCTTTTGTGGAAGTAAATAGTTCATAACACAGAAGACAGATTTTTTGATT
The DNA here is from genome assembly GCF_013361255.1 of Faecalibacillus sp. H12. Taxonomy (NCBI): domain Bacteria; kingdom Bacillati; phylum Bacillota; class Erysipelotrichia; order Erysipelotrichales; family Coprobacillaceae; genus Faecalibacillus; species Faecalibacillus sp. H12. Next base: position 20,337 of record NZ_JABWDK010000024.1, read on the forward strand.
TCTCCAGAATACCCTGTGCCCGCAATTAAAATAATTTGTTTTTCAAAATTGATCATAATAGCGGCTTCACTATTTAATCCTAATTTTTTATAATCTACTTTACATCCAGGAGCAACTAAAATCAAAAAGTCTTCTTTAAAATCTTTTAATTGTTCCTTTTTAGGTCGAATAAGTAAATTTCTAATAAATAAATTTTGACTTGCTTTTTCATTGATAACTCTAAAACCATATTGATATTTACGATTAGCTCCTGCAAAGCCATCAAAAATATATAAATCTTTATCATTTAAATATTGAATCATTTGATCATAAACTTGGTCAAAAACTTCTGCTGAAACAGGACGATTAACATTTCCCCAAGCAATTAAATCATGAACAGCAGGTGTATCAACAATATATTTATCATCTGGGGAACGACCAGTTCTTTCTCCAGTTTCTATACATAAAGCACCAGCGCGTGAAAGTCTTCCTTCTTTATGAAGTAAAGCTTTTTCTACAAGCGCACCAGGCGGATTGTTTCTAAAAATGTTTCCCGTATGATTAAAACCATATTTTTCGATATTCAATGTACCCATAATATACCTCCTTTGGATTCCTTACATATAATGATACAAAAAAAATGTTACAAAATCCATAGAAAGCGCTTACTTTTTTTAATAAATGACGCTAATGTCAAAATGAGTTTGTTGAAAATGTACAGTTTATAAGGTTTTTAGAGTATTTTTTAATAAAAAAACACATTAGAAACATAACTAATGTGTTTTTAGGATAATAATCATAAACAAATAAAAAAGATCATTTAGGGGAATGATCTTCTTTATTTATATATAGGGAATCGAGTAATAAAAAATTAATATATTGGGAAACTATTACTGAAAATCGTAAAATATATGAGAGATATAAATATTATGGGATATCTCTTTTATTTACATTTCATTTTTTATTACACATTTATTATAGCGAAATATGACGAATTGAGTAGAGACAAGTATCCTAAAATGAATCGTAAGTATTTGTGCAATGTGCACAAATAGTGTAAAATAGAAGGTGGTGATGATATGGGATTTACAATAGATGATGCTTTAAGAGAATTTAAAAAGAATTATAAAATGACATTACTTGCAGGTGAGGATGGATGTTCTAATGCCATGACCTGGGTACAAATGGTCGAAGATAAAACGATTTTACAACAACTTTGGGGTAAAGAACTAGTTGTAACAACAGGTCTAGGATTTCAAAGCCAAAAGAAATTAAAAGAATTCATTGAACAACTTGTTAAATATCATAGTGTGGGACTTGTTATCAATACGGGAAAATATGTTTTTGATATCGATCAAGAAATTATTGATTATTGTAATGAATTAAGTTTTCCTTTGTTAGTGGTTCCTTGGGAAGTGCATATTGCAGATATGATCAAAGATTTTTCATATCATTGTTTACGTGCAGAAAGAGATGATAAGTATATTAATCAAACTGTTATGGACACACTGATTAATCCAGCAATTATTGAAGAGTCTAGAAATAAATTAGCAGGTGATTTTGATGTGGAAAATGATTTTCAAGTAATGGCTATTTCTGTAGAAACCGATGAAGAATTAGGTATGATGGAAAGAAGAAGTATTAAGTTTCAGCTAGAATTATGTTTTGAAAAAGTTGAAGGAAATTATAGTTTTTTCTGGTTTGATGGTTATTATATTATGATTTTTAATAACTTAGAAGATAGTGCTCTTGTAGAAGTTATTAATGAAATGTATAAAAGAGCTAAAAAACGTTTGCATTATACATTACATTTAGGAATTGGCTCAAAGATGGTGGATTTTAGAAATATGATTTTAAGTTATAAAAGGGCTATTGCGGCTTGTAAGATGGCTAAACAATTTAATTATCCACAAATTTATTTTGATGATATGGGTGTTTATCAATTATTGTTTATTATTGAAGATCAAGGTATTTTAAGACAAATGTATCGTAGTATGTTAGGTGTTTTGATAGATTATGATCAAAAACATAATATGCAATTAGAAGAAACACTTTATCAGTATTTAAAATTCGATAGTAATCAAAAAGCTATGGCTGAAAGCTTATATATGCATCGTAATACTATCAATTATCGACTTAATAAGATAAAAGAACTGACAGAATGTCAATTGGATTCATTTGAAGAAAAAATGCCATATATGTTAGCTTTTTATATTAAAGAAATTGTAGAAAAAAAGAAGAAATAGCGGAAAGCTGTTAGCTTCTTTTTTTATTTGATAAAAAGTTTAGCAAACAAAAATGAAAGCGCTAACTTTTTAGTGAATGTTGGTCATTTATATGTTATAATAAATGACATAAAGGGGAGATAAATATATGTTTGATAATTTTTTAATTCACACTTTCCATGATGGAAATTGTTTACAAGCTTATAAAATATTTGGTGCACATTTTGAAACTCATGAAGGTAAAAAAGGTGTACGTTTTACAACATATGCGCCGAATGCTAGAAGTGCACAAGTTGTAGGAGAATTTAACCAATGGGGTGAAACACCTTGTTATATGCAAAAATATAATAATGGTGGTATTTATACAATATTTGTTGAAGGTGTCAAAGAATTTGACATGTACAAGTTTAGGTTTGAAACTCCTCAAGGAGATATTATTGATAAAGCAGATCCATATGCTTATTTTAGTGAGTTAAGACCAGGAACTGCTTCAAAGGTTTATAATATGGAAGGTTATCGTTGGCATGATAGCAAATGGGTAAAAAATAGAACTAAAAATTATGATCGCCCACTTAATATATATGAAGCTTCTCTTGGTTCATGGAAAATGAAGCGAGAAAGTGAAGGTGAAGGGGACGATGGTGAATATTATTCTTATGAAGAATTAATAGATGAAATTATTCCCTATGTAAAAAAGATGGGCTATACACATTTAGAAGTTATGCCGCTTACTGAATTCCCGTTTGATGGTTCTTGGGGATATCAAGCAACTGGTTTTTATAGTGCAACATCGAGATATGGTCAACCTAAACAATTAATGAAATTTATTGATGCCTGCCACCAAGAAGGCATTGGTGTTATTATGGACTTTGTGCCAGCACATTTCGTTAAAGATTCACATGGATTACATATGTATGATGGTGGATTTGTTTATGACTATAATGATTATAATCGTCGTTATAGTCCATGGGATAGTGTTTATTTTGATTTAGGTAAAAATGAAGTAAGAAGTTTCTTATTATCTTCTGTAGAATTCTTTGCAACATATTATCATATTGATGGTTTTAGATTTGATGCTGTAAGTAATCTTATTTATTATGAAGGTAATAAAAACTTAGGTGAAAATATTGGTGCTATGGAATGGATGAAACGTTTAAATGGACATATGTCTGGGTATCATCCAACTGTGATGATGATTGCAGAAGATTCAACAGATTATCCAGGTGTTACTAAACCGGTGGGTGAACATGGTTTAGGATTTGATTATAAATGGGATTTAGGTTGGATGAATGATACATTGAAATATTTCCAAGAAGATCCTGTTTATCGTCAATATGACAGTCGCTTTATTACATTCTCAATGGCTTATTTCTATTCAGAAAGATTCTTACTTGAATTTTCGCATGATGAAGTTGTTCATGGAAAAGCTACGATTATTAATAAGATGTGGGGATTACATGGAGATAAATTGGCACAAGTGAAGGCACTTTATGTTTATATGATGTTACATCCAGGTAAGAAATTAAATTTCATGGGAAATGAACTTGCTGAATATAAAGAATGGGATGAATCTAAATCTTTAGGATGGGATATTTTAAAATATCCTGATCATGATGCATTCCATCATTTCGCTCAAAAACTCAATGAAATTTATTTGAAATATCCAGCTTTATATGAAATGGATTATGATTTAAAAGGATTTGAATGGCTTGTGGTTGACGACCATGATCAATGCGTTTTCGCAATTGAAAGAAAAGATAAAGCAGGAAATGCGATTATCGCAGTGATGAATTTTGTTGGTAATACGCATGAAAAATACAAAGTACCAGTTAATATTGAAGGAAGTTATAAAGAAATTTTAAATACGGATCAAGCTGTATATTCTGGAAAGAATATCATTAATCCAAGAGCAATTCGCTCTAAGAAAACAAAACCAAATAAAAAAACAAAATTGTTAAATAAAGATCATTATATTGAAGTAAAATTAGCACCATTTAGTGCATGTATCTTTGAAGTGAAACCTAAAAAAGAAACAACAAAGGAAACACTAAAGAAAACAAAAAGAGTAACTAAGAAAACAAAATAAGTTGTTCATAAAATAGAGCATCCGTAGTTTAGATACTCTATTTTATTTGAAAAAAATAAGATTTTATCAATGTAAAAATGTTTTTATGAGTGACAATCTACTAAAAATAAAGTATGATGGTCACGTAAGAGTAATGTTGAGGAGACGGGAAAATGTTTAAAAACAAAGAAGAATTTAAATTTGAATTTTCAAGAAGAATTATTGAGTCTTATGGGCGTACTGTTGAAGAAGCTCATATTACTGAAAAATTCATGGTTCTTGAAACAATGGTAAGAGATTATGCATCAGTAAACTGGGCAGCTAGTAAAGCTGTTGTTCAAAATAATGAACAAAAACAAATGCATTATTTCTCAATGGAATTTTTAATGGGAAGATTATTAGTTAATAATATGATGAATCTAGGAATCTATGAAATCGCTAAAGAAGGTTTAGAAGATTATGGAATCAATATTCATGATTTAGAAGAATTAGAAAGTGATGCTGGTTTAGGTAATGGGGGACTTGGACGTTTAGCTGCATGCTTTATGGATTCACTTGCTTCATTAGATTATCCAGGACATGGAAATACAATTCGTTATGAATATGGTTTATTTAAACAAAAAATTGAAAATGGTTATCAAGTAGAATTACCTGATCAATGGATGAAAACTGGATTTATGTGGGAAGTTCGTAAACCAAAACATAGAGTACCAGTAAAATTCTTTGGAAAAGTTATCTGGGATGAATCAGAAGGTAAATGGAAACATGTAGATGCTGAAACAATCTATGCGGTACCTTATGATGTACCAGTTATTGGAAATGATACAGTAAATACAAATACTTTACGTTTATGGTCAGCGGAACCTAGTGAAGATTTCCCAAGTAACCATGACTTCCAAAGATATATCGAAGATGTTAGAAGTATTTGTCAAAACTTATATCCAGATGATTCAACACCAGCAGGAAAAATGTTACGTTTAAAACAAGAATATTTCTTCTGTTCTGCAGGTATCCAAGCAATCATCAAAGCGCACTTAAGAAATTATCCATCATTAGATAATTTCCATGAAAAACATGTTATTCAATTAAATGATACACATCCAGTATTATGTATTCCTGAATTCATGCGTTTATTAATTGATGAACATAATTATGAATGGCAAGATGCCTGGGATATTTGTACACAAACATTTGCTTATACAAACCATACGATCTTAGCTGAAGCTTTAGAAACTTGGCCAATTAATACAATGCAAACATTATTACCACGTGTATATCAAATCATTGAAGAAATTCACCGTCGTTTTGTAGGTTTTGCTAAAGAAGTAAGTAATCATGATCAAAATTTAGTTGATCGTACAATGATTTTAAGAGATGGTACTGTTTATATGGCAAGACTTGCAATTGCTGGAAGCTTTAGTGTCAATGGGGTAGCAAGACTTCATACAGATATCTTAAAAGAAAGAGAATTACATGATTTCAATGTACTTTATCCAAATAAATTTAATAATAAAACAAATGGGGTTACTCATCGTCGTTGGTTAGCTTATTGTAATCCACAATTAAGTGAATTAATTAATGAAACAATTGGTAAAGGATGGATCAAAAAACCAGCTCAATTAGAAAATTTAATGGAACATGTTGATGATCCGATTTTACAAAATCGTTTCTTAGCTGTTAAAAAAGAAAGAAAACAAATCTTAGCTGATTATATTAAAGAACATAATGGTATTGAAGTAGATGTAGATAGTATCTTTGATGTTCAAGTTAAGAGATTACATGCATATAAAAGACAATTATTAAATATTTTACATGTTATTTATTTATATCAAGAAATGAAATCTAATCCAGATTTCCGTATTTATCCACATACTTTCATCTTTGGAGCAAAAGCAGCAAGTGCTTATTACTTCGCTAAAAAAGTTATTAAATTAATTAATGCAGTTGGAGATGTAGTTAATAATGATCCTGAAACAAATAAATACTTAAAAGTTGTTTTCTTAGAAAACTATGGTGTTACTTTGGCAGAAAAAATTATGCCTGCTGCAGATGTTTCAGAACAAATCTCTACTGCTGGTAAAGAAGCAAGTGGTACTGGTAATATGAAATTCATGATGAATGGAGCTATTACTTTAGGTACTTTAGATGGAGCTAATGTAGAAATTTCTGAATTAGTAGGATTAGATAATTGTGAAATCTTTGGTTTAAAAGATGAAGAAGTTAAAAACTTAAAAGCAAATAATCAATATCGTGCATGGGATTATTATAATAATGATTTAAAAATCCGTCGTGCTATTGATTCATTGACTAATGGTACTTTCTCAAGTAATCCAGAAGAATTTAAAATTATTCATGATGAATTAATGAATAAAAATGATGAGTACTTCTTATTAGCTGATTTCGAATCATATGCTAATGCACAAAGCCATGTTGCAGAACTATATCAAGATCGTGCTAAATGGGCTAGAATTTGCTTAGTAAATATTGCTAAGAGTGGATTCTTCTCATCTGATCGTACAATTGAACAATATGTAGAAGATATTTGGCATTTAGAAAAATGTAAATTTTAATTATAAAAGCTCAAGGTCTTAGGACTTTGAGCTTTTCTTTAATATATATTTACTTTTGATAAAACGATAAGGTTCCATAAAATCACGCATTTCTTTAGCGTCAACTTCTTCATGATTAACAAATCTTTGAAAAAAAGATTTGTTTTTTTCTGTCACAGCTTTAATTTCATCGATTGCTTCTTCTAAATGATGTTCTTTAAAGAAGTTGATGTAATACTCTTCGGTTTTACTTGCCATATCTTCATTATTTAATAAGACCCAATTTTCTTGATGAACAACATCAATCAAATTGATCAATGTTCTAGCAGCTTGTTCTTGATCAATCATTTTTTTCACCTCGTTTTTTATTATAGCATAAAACATAAGTTATGCTATAATGTTAAAAAAGATGAAAAAGAGGTATTTAATGAATAAACCAGTAATTGCGATTGTTCCTTTATATGATGAAGAAAGAGATAGTTTATGGATGCTTCCAGGGTATATGGATGGGGTTATTGAAGCAGGTGGTATTCCTGTTATGCTTTCTTTAGTTAATGATGATGTTTCTTTAAAAGAAACGGCTCATTATTTTGATGGATTTATTTTTGCAGGAGGGGAAGATTTAAATCCAGCAATTTATCATCAAGAAAAAGCAGAATATTGTGGAAAGCTAAATCAAAAAAGAGATGAAATGGAACCAAAGCTATTAAAATATGTTTTAGAAGCCAATAAGCCTGTTTTAGGAATATGTAGAGGTATTCAGTTATTAAATGCATGTTTAGGTGGAACACTCTATCAAGATTTAGATCAACAATTTCATCCTACATGTATTCATCGACAACCTGCTCCTTATGATCATCCAAGTCACCAAGTAAAAATTGTTGAAAATACACCTTTAAAAGACATCTTAAATCAAGAAACTTTAATGGTGAATAGTTGTCATCATCAAGCTATTTGTCAACTTGCTCCAGCATTAAAGCCAATGGCTTATTCTGATGATGGATTAGTAGAAGCTGTTTATCTACCAGATAAAAAGTATGTGATAGGATATCAATGGCATCCAGAAATGATTTATAAAAAAAGTGATGATCATTTAAAACTATTTAAAGATTTTGTGGATAATTGCAAAAAATAATTATAAAAACAGTAAATGTGTATTGACTTTATGATGATATATTAGTATAATGAACAAGCTTTAAGTTAATAAAAAGCAAGGGATGGTTCCTTGGCCAAGTTGGTAAGGCAACAGACTGCAACTCTGTCATCATCGGTTCGAGTCCGGTAGGAACCTCCATTTGTGAAAATGCGCTAGTAGCTCAACTGGATAGAGTGCTTGACTACGGATCAAGAGGTTGTGGGTTCGATTCCTGCCTAGCGCGCCATTTTTTTCGGGAAGTAGCACAGCTTGGTAGTGCACCTGGTTTGGGACCAGGGGGTCGCAGGTTCAAATCCTGTCTTCCCGACCATTTATAAAAATTGGGGCCATAGCTCAGCTGGGAGAGCACCTGCCTTGCACGCAGGGGGTCAG